>JABLXP010000002.1 GCA_013178045.1 Bacillota bacterium | reverse complement strand
TTGGCGAATATTTAACATGAGACCTCACACTCCTTTAGTTTGACTTTGGGTGTTTTTTTGGGCGAGGTCTCATTTCTTTTTCAGGGGGCTGATCCCCTTCTGGTGCCTACTGAAATTTTACTCGGCCTAGTCACCCGCGTCTGCCGCCGGATCTCCCGCTGCACCTGTTTATGGTGGCCGGCGTCTTCGGGATTAATTCTTACTAGCCCAATGCCAGATTGGGCACAAACAAGTAATTTTCGGCGGTCAGACTCACGCCTCACTGGAAGATTAAGCTCAACCGCTAGCCGCTGGTCGGGCAGAAAATATTCAAATACTGTACCTTGAAAAGGCTTATTGGTTAAGATCTGACTGTGGGGAAAAAGGATCCTGAGCGAACGGCCCAGCGGTGAGAGGGTCTCCTCAGTTGGCGTCTTTTCAGAATTGTATATTTGTTCTGCCTTGACCTCTTCGTTCACTGGGTTCATTCGAACTACCTGGGACTGGTCCGTCCATTCTTCTCCATAATCCAGTTGCTGCCCGCCCGTATAATGGGCAATCCCGGCGACAATCATCTCATTTAAGAGGTTAGAGAAATCGCCAAAGCTGTCCAACACCTGGGTACTCGGTAGCCTCTGACCAACTAATTGCTTTAAAATAGTCTCGTAATAATCACTGGGACCAAAAAAGATCTGCGTTAATAAACTCAGGATCCGGCAGACCAGTTCCTGGCCCCGTTTAATTGCCAGTTCGCGCTTGTCTGTCTCTAGCTCGCTTACTTCAATACCGCACTCAATCAACTGATCAATTTGTTCAAGCAGAGCTCGCTCAATTTGTTTTCTGGTATCTCTATCCATCGCAATCCCCCACCCCAAATTTAGTCTATCAATTTTATTCTATTCCGCTCCGGGTGGGAAATATGCCAAATCATACCATTGTTTTTACAGCAGATTCAAGCCATACCAGAATTTCCAGAGCAGCGGCCTGCCCTTCAGCTATGCTCTGGCTGATGTTAAGCGGACCCCGGCAGGCACCAACCGCAAAAACGCCGGGCACCGGCCCTTGAAAACCGCAACCAGGTCGATTATCAAGAAACCCATAACTGTTTAGCGGCCAGCCAAACCACCGGGCCAGTTCCTCCAGACCGTCCGTTGGAACCATGCCGCAGGCCAGCACGACCAGGTCGTAAGGTTCAGCTGCCACCCGATCGGCCAAACTGGGGTCAAGCCGAAGGCCAAGCCGTCCGTCGGCCCGGTTGTATACCCGGGATGGTATCCCCCGCACCAGATTTAGCCGAGCTTCTTGACAGCTTTGTCTAACTTGGACGGCATTACCGCTCCCCGCCTGCAGATCAAGATAGAAGATGTTAATTTCCGCATCCGGGTATTGGGAGCGTAATACCCGGGCTTGACGAATACTGGTCTGGCAACAAACCTGTGAGCAGTACCCACGGCCAAGGGCTGTGTCCCGGCTGCCGACACACTGAATAAAGCCGATGCGCTTGAGTTTATCCCCCTGAATAGGGAACCCGGCCCCTTGAGTCAGAGCCTGCTCCAGGTCGGCCCCCGTCAACACCCGGGGATAAAGTCGATAGCCAAATTCTCCCCGGTGTTCCGCGGAGAAGACACGGAATCCGACGGCCAAAACTGCGGCTTGGACAAAAAGCCGCTCTGTTTTCCCAGCCTGCTTAACCGTCAGGGCAAAGTCTCTCCCCTGGCGCTGCACCTGACTGACCTCCGTCCCCAGCAGCCAGCGGATCGCGGGGCTTTTCGTCGCTTCATCGATCAGCTGATGCACCCGGCAAGCCAGACATTGCTGGCACTGGTCAGTCGCCTTACAGAAGAAACGTGCCGCCCAGCCGCCCGGGACAGCCTGGCGTTCAATCAACCAGACCTCTATTCCCCAGCGGGCGAGTTCCACCGCCAAAGTCAGACCAGCCACTCCTCCGCCGATGACGGCCACTTTACCCCATTCAGCCACCGGCCTCACCTCCTACTCTGCGGTAGGGCGGGGAAGAAGCCCAGCCCGTTCAACAATCACCGGAATAATCTCCTCCCAGGCCACCGCCATCAGGTGGACACCCGCCACTCCTTTAATGCGCCTTACTTGTTCAATCTGTTCGACCACGATCCGAACCGCTTCCTCCTTAACGTCCTCTGCTCTCTCCAGGCGCAGGCAGATGTCCTCATCCACCATCATGCCCGCGACATTTTTCTGCATATAGCGAGCCATCCGCGCTGACTTGATCGGCATCAAGCCCGCCAGAATCTTCACCCGTTCGTGCAGGCCATGCG
The DNA here is from genome assembly GCA_013178045.1 of Bacillota bacterium. NCBI lineage: Bacteria > Bacillati > Bacillota > Bacillota bacterium. The sequence goes on along the minus strand of JABLXP010000002.1, from coordinate 214,749 downwards.
CACAGACCAGATCCATAAATCGACTGAACCGCTCCAGATCTAAAACCGCCTGAGTCTGCACGAAATCAGCGCCCGCCTCTACCTTCTTTTCCAGCCGGGTCACGCGAAACTCAAACGGGTCCGCGAAAGGATTGGCCACACAGCCGATAAAAACTTGCGGCCGGACCTTCATCTCCTCACCGCATAGAAACCGCCCCTCATCCCGCATCAACTTGACCATCCGGATCAGCTGGATTGAATCCAGGTCAAAGACATTCTTCGCCGTGGGGTGGTTGCCAAAGCTCTGGTGATCCCCCGTCAGACAGAGGACGTTCTTGATCCCTAGGGCCGCTGCCCCCAGCAGGTCGGACTGCAGGCCGATCCGGTTGCGGTCCCGGCAAGTCATCTGCATGACTGGCTCGAGCCCCATTTGGACGAGAATAGCGGCCGCGGCCAGGCTGGACATCCGCACGATCGCCGTCTGATTGTCGGTAACATTAAAGGCATCAACGTAGCCACGCAAGTTTTCGCCGTGCCGTCGAATCACATCCCCATCACAGCTCTTGGGCGGCCCAACCTCGGCTGTGACCACAAACTCCCCGCTGTTCAGTATTCTTTCCAGTCTACTGCTCGTCTTCAAGGAGCAAATCCCTCCTCACCAGCCGGCGTGGCCCACCGTCTCGACTCTTTGACCAGTCTTTGGGCAGCATGATTTCCCGCAGGCGGTCAAGCTGGCCCAGACCGGCCAGACGATCGTAAATCAACTGCCAGGCACAGTCGAGGTCCTGGCCGATCTCGCACTTACCGTTCTGGGACCCGCCGCACGGGCCATTCAGCAGATTTTTTGCGCAGCGAGCGACCGGGCAGATGCCGCCCGTCCGGTCAAGCAGGCACTCGCCGCAAGCCTGACACCGTTCGGCCCACACTCCGTGCTGAACTGGTAAACCGATGAATCTAGTGTTCACACCCGGGTAGACTGGCAAGTGCGGAAAGCGTTCCGCAATAGTCTGCACCCCGGCTCCGCAAGCCAGTGAGAGGACCGCCTGAATGTCCGTGATCTCCTTTTGCAGTTGATCAACAAACTCGAATTCACACTGCCGCTCAACAGTCGCCTCCCTGATCAGCAATGAATTCCCCTCCACCTCAGCCGCTAACCGCAGAGCAGCAGCCGTCACGGCGACCTCCTTGGCCCCACCCGCGGCACAAACCGTGACACAACCCTGACAACCGCAGACCAGAATCCGCTGAAAAGGAATGAGCATCTTTTTGATTTCTTGAATAGGTTTCCGTTCCGCCACGATCATCCCGCAGACCTCCCTTTATGCCAGGGCCCCAGTGCTCTGAGCCGCTCCAGCATTTCATTTACGGTTACCACCAGTTGGTGGCTACTCGCACTGAGCGGCCGCCAGTGCAACCGTTCAGGTTCCAGCCCCACATCAGACAGGAACCAGCTTACGTTGTCTCCTCGCTGGTGCCAGCGGCGATTCCCTCGCCGGTGACGGCAGTTCTGGTCATAGCAGGGCAGGACCAGGACACCGTCCGCGCCGTGTAACAAAGCGCTTAAGACTTCTGGCTCGCCGACCTGACCAGCACAGGGAACGCGCTGTACAATAATCTGATCCTGGCCAGCCAGATGCGCTAGCTTACTTTCCAGCGACCGGCCAACATCGCGGGTTAATAACCAGCTGGAGTTGGCGCAGGCGAAAACCTGCAGACAAACCGCGCTAGCTTCCCCTGGTTCGGACGATCCGAATCTAATTTCTTGCGATTCCGCCCATTTTTCCGCATTTGATAAGCCAAGGGTGATGGCGGCTGACGGACACTCAGCGGCACACAATCCACAGCGCTGACAGGCCAAAGGATGAATCCAGGCCGCTGCGCCATAGGTCCGGTTTTGCGGCTGACCCTTAATCTCTACCGCCCGGTAGGGACAAACCCGGTAGCAGGTCAAACAGAGAGCACAGCGGGCCGGCTCGACTACCGCGTAGCCTGCTTCCACCTCCATCCGTCCTCCGGCCAGCCTGGAGACTTCACTCGCCACCACCGCCGCATCCAGCCAGGCCTCCCCCGCTAAAGCCAGGTCCCGGCAACTCCCAACCAGATAAACACCCGGCCGACTGGATTTGACCGGCCAGTAGTGGACATTGGTAGGCTGTAGACGATCACTTGCCCCCCGGGCCAACCCCAACAATTCAGCCAGCGCCATTGCTTCCTGGGGCAATGCGTATTCTTCTGCCACCACCAGTAAATCGCTCACCACCTGAAGAACTGGAAATTCTTCCGTCAAAAATGGATCCCGGTAGACCAGAGCCACTCCCTCTGGTAAAACACGACCAGACGGTGGTTCCTGATACCGATACATGTTAACCCCCGCCTGTCTGGCCCGATGACACAATTCTTCCAATCCAGGGGCGCTCACCCGGTATTCGCGAAAAAAGAAGTTCACGTCTATTCCTCGTTCGACTAGCTCGACCGCCGCCCGCAAAGCGGGTATAAACGTCAATGCCCAGTCGTTTTCACCGGCGCCAACCAGAAACGAGACAGAGCAGACATAGTTGGGTATGGCCTGAGGACTGAACCGGCTCAAGGGCCAAACCCGCTCCCCCGCTGGCAGCAAACAATCCCGGTTCAGTCGCCCTGGCACTGGGTCCATAGCCAGTACAATCGCTCCCGCAGTGACCTGCTGTTCGGAACCTTCTGTTTTTACGGTAACCGCAAAGTTACCCCACTGACCATGCACGCTCAGGATCCGCGCCCCGTTGCAAACAGATATATTGTTGTGACTGACCAGGCCCGCTGGGCCAGACAATCTTTCCTGCGGGATAATTAGAGTAACCGGCTGACGCCGGGCGATCAATTCCGCAGTTTGTCGGGCTGCTTCCCCGTCGCCGACGACCAGCACGCGCGGCAAAACAGGAACAACAGTTGCACCAGGGCTGTTCGGCATTGTTACCCCTCCAAATTAAATCATAAATATGTAATTTTCTTCATAAATTTCGCTTCCCCTGCTGGTTAAGCTAAAATCCTCTGATAAAACAAAGCAAAAACTGCTGTCCTCGTTGACAGCAGCCTGTTTCGCTTAATACCGAATGATAATTGTCGTCTAATTAGGTAGTAATTTGCTTTTTATCCTTGTCTCGGCCTGACCCAATCTAATAGCCGGTCCAGCCATGACCGCCGTTCTACCGCTCGTCCCGCGACCAGATCGGTGCGGCCAACCACCTGGCCATGATACATGACCACCAGCTCGGCCAGCCTTTCACCCAAATTAATCGGCGCCTGGAAAGAGCGGCTGGGGATAATCTTCGTCTCCAGGTTAGCCATTTCTGACCGCGGACAGGTAAACTCGATTCCACCGGTAGTCAGCAGCGGTACAGAGGCTTCCCGTCCATTCTCCACGGGAACCGTGTCGTACTCCTGATGGGGGAGAATCTGCAGATGGGAAAAATTCTGAAAACCATAATCCAGCAAGCGAATAGTATCTTCGTATCGCTGGCGGCTGCCCAGCACCACCGCAATCAACCGCCAGCCGTCCCGCTCCGCTGCCGCCACCAGGCATTCACCAGCCGCTACGGTGGTACCCGTCTTAACGCCAATTGACCCCGGGTAAAGCCAGAGCAGCCGGTTGGTGTTGCGAACCGGTAACTCCACTGGCCGGTTCCGCCAATGGATGACGGCTTCCCGCGTACCGACCAGAGCCAGGAATTCGGGATTGGCCAGTGCCGCCCGGGTGATTAAGGCCAGATCATAGGCCGTAGAGTAGTGGTTGGCCTTCGAATACCCGTTGGCATTGACAAAGTTGGTGTCGTACGCCCCAAGCGCGACGGCCTTCTGATTCATCAGTTGCGCGAAACTCTGCTCGCTACCGCCGACCGCTTCCGCAATGGCTACCGCCGCGTCATTGGCCGAAACGATCATCGCCGCTTTTAATAGCTCGTTCAGGGTAAGTTCATCGCCCGGGCGCAAGCCAATGTCTGAGCCGATTTCCATCCAGGCGGAATGTTTAGAAATGCGCACCACCCGCTCCAAATCTCCGCTCTCCAGGGCCAGCAGGGCCGTCATAATCTTCGTCGTACTCGCCGGGGCCCGCCGCTTGTGCGGTTCCTTACCGAACAGAATCTCACCGCTGTGGGCGTCCATCAACACGGCGGCACGCGCGGAGAGCTGGGATGGCTCGGCTTGAACGAGATTTATATTTGCCAGGCTAAAGAAGAGCAAGACAATACTGATGAGAATATACCGCATTTATTTATACTACTCCTAGGTTGAAAGGTTAATTTAATCCTAAAACCGGCCCGTCCGAAAGATCGCCACGATCAACCACAGGCCCATGGCCATGGCCACCACAAATCCTCCCTCGGCAATCTGCAGGCTCCATAACGACCCCGCGTCCGCCCGCTGGGCGATCAATGAGGAGCCAACAATGAGGCCGGCGATCATGATGCTTAAAGCAATCCGGTTGGCAATGATGTTGAGGCGCTGCATGACCCGGTTCAGATTGCGATGCTCCAGTTGCAGCCGCAGTTCCCCTTCTTCAACCTGTCCCAGGATGTTCTCCACCTGCTGCGGCACGCGGGTCATAATTCCATACAGTTCGCCCAGGGCTTCCAGCGCCCGGCGCTGGAGGCGCTGGGCCGTTAACCGGCCGCGGACCAGTTTGCGGGCAAACGGTTCCGCCACATCCAGCATGCTGATTTTGGGATCGAGCTGTTTGACCAAGCCCTCCATAGTAATTAATGATTTAATCACCATGGTGAATTCAGCAGGTATGCGAATCTGATGTTTAAAGGAAAGGTCAACCAGTTCCTGTAAGGCCTCGCCCACTGAGATCTGGCTCAAGGGTAACCCGTAGTACTTCTCCTGCAGCCGGGTGAGATCCCGCCTCAAGACCTGTTTATTAACGGTGTGTTGCGCAATCCCAATATCCAGGAGACTCCGCATGACACCACCAACATCGTACCTGACCATAGCCAGAATCATATCCACCGCCTTTTCCCGCGTGGCGGCGTCAATCCGCCCCACCTGACCAAAATCCATGAACACGATCCGTTCCCCAGGAAGGACGCCCAGGTTTCCCGGGTGAGGATCGGCATGAAAAAAGCCGTAGACATAAATCTGTTTCAACAGGGCGTTGACCGCGTTTTGCGCCACTTTTTCCCGGCTGTAGCCGGCCCTGATCAGACGTTCAACAGCAGAAACCTTGATCGCCTCTACGTATTCTAAGATCAGCACCCGCTTCGTCGAGTATTCCCAGTAGACCTGGGGAATATAGACGGTCGGGTCATCGGTGAACATTTTTTTAAAGCGGTCGGCGTTGCGCCCCTCAACTGTGTAATCCAGCTCAGCCAGGAGCGAGGTGGCAAACTCCTCGACAATATCGACCAGCCGGTAAAATTTGCCCCAGGATGTCCTGGCCTCTAGAAGCCGTGCCAGGTCAAACATAATCTCCAGGTCGGTTTCGATCACCTGTTGGATCATAGGACGCTGGACCTTAACCACCACCTCTTCCCCGCTGATCAGCACGGCGCGGTGGACCTGACCAATCGAGGCCGAGGCCAGCGGTGTCGGTTGGAATTCGCGATAAAGCTCCGTGATCTCCTTGCCCTGGTCTTGACGAATTACCTCCTGCACCTGTTCAAAAGGAAAAGGTGGCACGTCATCCTGCAGCCTTTCGAGCTCAACAATATATTCACGGGGAATAAGGTCAGGACGGGTGCTCAGGATTTGACCCAGTTTAACAAACGTTGGTCCAAGCTCTTCCAGGGCATAGAACACCCGTTGGGGCGCAGTCAGCCTGGCCCGCTGTTTAGTTTGCACCCGTTCAGACCACCGTGGCAGCAGTTCGCGCAAACCCAACTGGCCGATCAGATAGCCAAACCCATGCTTGGCCAGAATATTCGCGACCTCCCGATAGCGAGCCAGATGACGATATCGCCTACCCAGGACCACGTTCTCCCCTCCCCTCTTTTCTCTACCTCCAATCTTCCCTGCCAGTCAAGGGGTCTATTATCACTCAACTTATCATGTAACCGGCGGATTAAGTCGTTCTTCCAGTTCTTTGATCCTTTGTTCTAATCTCTCCAGGTCTTTCTTGGTTACCAACCCTAAATCGAAACGACGTTTTTCCATTTCACCACGAATGAATTGAGCCAGTTCTTCTTTCTGTTGCTCACCTTTTTGAATCAGTTCGCTGATCAGGGTTTTGGCCTCATCGGTACTGACCTCTCCTTTTTTGACCAGGTCTTCCACCAACTGTTCGGCTTTTTCCTTGGTCATGTAGAGTGCACCCAGCCCCATATAAAGCGTTTTGCGGAGCAGATCAATCATCTTTTATCTACCTCCTCTTTACTATTCTGCTACTATTATATCCAAACCCTTCCTTAATAACCACACTTTTGGATCTAATGGGCATCTTTTTCTTACATCGGCAGCTTTTTTATTTGAAAATTGAGCAATATCGGCTACACAAGCCGACATGATTCTGGTAATTTATAGGTTATAACATAATTTTATTGGCTAACCTATTGCAAAACAAAGGAGGAGGATTATTATCCATATGCGGGAAAAAAATATCGCTTTTTTTACGTGATGCAAACCGTAAACAAGGTTTTTGCCTTGCTTATCGGGTCCGCTGGGGTGATCGGGGGGTTCACCGCCGGTGCCGGGACCGGTTTTCTAACAGCCGTGGTATGTATCGCCATCAGCCTGTTCTTACTGGCCGCCACGGAGATCAGCGACATCCTGCTCGATATAGAGGAAAACACTCGCCGTCTGGTCAGCATGCATGTAAAAGACTTTGAATAATGTTGAGAAAAAAATACCGCGGATATTTCCGCGGTTATAGAGAAAGAGAAGGAAAGAGGTAGGTCACAAGAGAGAGATTTCTGGTCAAAGAAGGCTAAAACTCGATGTAACGGATGCGGTTGGGATCCACTTTTTCCAGCGCCGCCAGTTCTTCTTCAGTAGGCGCTGGGGTAAACGGCACCTCGGTTTGGGTTATTTCCCAACCGGTGTTGGCCTTCACTTCCTCCAGGCTGGAGTAGGGGTGAATGCTTTCCAGCTCCAGACGGCCATTTCTCATTACCATCGTACACAGGTTGGTAATCACCTTGAACTGTTTTTGGGGATCCGCTTTGGCTGTACAGAAAGCTACCTTCTCAACAAAAGAATTCTTGTCGTGTTTGGTTTTCCAGATGGTCGTCCGCTTGGTTACCGGCGTTAAAGTCGCGCTCCCGGCTCCCCCAGGCAGTCTTACCTTGGGATGGTCGTAGTCACCGCCAACGTACGACATGTTAATCTCGCCCTGCGGGCTGATCTGCACCAGGCTGAGGAAGGAAATATCTACCCGGTCGGTACAGGCCAGGTCAAAAATCTCGTCCAAACCATACATCGCCGGCGATCCATCAAAAAGGTTGGAAGATAAGGTCGAGCCGATGAAAGCCGGTTTTTGCCAATCGGGATCAACCCCGCCCGTGATGTTGACATAGGTGAAATTGGTCCCCAAGGCCTTGGCCAGTTTCATTGCCGTCATCGGCACAGGTGACGCCAGACCGTGGAAAACAATGTCTCCATCCTTGATTTCACGCGCCAGGGCAACAACCATCATTTCAGCTGGGCCGTAATTCATCTTAAGCCCTCCCTTCCGTTACTTTGGTCAGATATTCGTCTACCTTACCGTCTTTGACCGCCTGACTATAGGCCTTCATCCCATCAGCGTCAACCGTGTTGTACATCGGGTAGCAGATGCCTGGCTTGGCTCCGCCGGGTGCCAGGACAACCGCCGCGACCAGGAAGTGTGGCACTGAGGTCAGTTTAGGTTCTTGACGGAAAGAGTCGGTATCAACCAACTTTTCAGTGGTAATGATTGTCTTTTTCGCCGCCCGGGTAAACAGCACATCCTGAAAATCAGAGCCCAGGATACGGGCATTGCCGTATTCATCAGCTTCTTGGACGTGGATAATCGCCCAATCGGGCTGCAAGGCGCGGACAACTACCACTTCTTCATCAGAGAAGGGGCTCTTCATGATCTGAAAGAAATCGGGTCGCTGGGCAATTAAGTCACTGCCCCACATTCCCCCCACACCTATAAAGGGGATACCGTATGCCCCCGCACGGAGGGCATTGATAATCGCCGTTCAGGAACCTTCCATCGCTTTGATCTTACCCTCCTGGATGCCTTTCCGCATCCCGGGTGCGAGACCATACTCATTTTCAAACCCAAAGAATCCAAAATAGACGGTTGAGAGACTTTCCGAGGCACACAAAACATCCATGGCATACCCCGGCGCAGCGCCAACGCCTACCAAACCAGTCCGCTTCAGTTTAGCCAGTTCCTGACAAAAGGCCGCCGGTGTCCGGTGCAAGGCATTGCCGCCGACCGCGATCATCTGACCGTCCTGGACCAGTTGCACCGCGTCACGCATTGACATCAGTTTACTATTCATTATGTCCCCTCCTTTTTGTGGTTAAGTTGTTATACCGGTTTAATCTTTTCCCGCCAGGGAAAAGCATCACCCAATAACTGGTGTAAACCAACCTCTTTTACTGACATCCCCAATGCCAGTCCGATCAACTGAGTAAAAAAGATCACTGGCATGTTCCAGTCTCCACCAAGGCTGGCTTGCCTGAACTCCAGGTTAGACTGACATAGCGGACAGGCGACGACAATCGCCTCCGCCCCAACCTGCCTGGCCTGCCGCAGTATCTCGTCTGTGCGCTGGTCGGCCATTTCTGGTCCACACACCGAGAAGCTAGCTCCACAGCACTCGGTCTTGTGGGACCAATCCAGAACCTCAGCACCCAGATTACGCAACAGCCGGTCCAGGACCTGCGGGTTTTCCGGGTCATCGAACCCCGTGATTCGGTAGGGACGAACGATCAGGCATCCGTAATAGCAGACAACCCGCAGATTTTGTAAGCGGTGAGAAACCTTTTGCTCCAGCCGGACAACCACCTCGGGCCGGGTCAACAACTCCAGCAGGTGCATCACCTTGACTTCACCCACCGCGGCCTCAATCAGCTCTTCCGCCTTCGCTCTGGTGGCCGGATCCCTGAGTTCATCAGCCACCCGGACCAAACTAGAGTAACAGGCAGCACAGGGGGACGTAACTATCTTCGCTCCCGTCGTCATAACCTGGGAAAGATTTCTGGCGCCCAGGGCCAGGGTTAATTCCCGATTAATGCTGTGGCCGGAAGTTGCTCCACAGCAGTTCCAATCGGGAACTTCTCGCAGATCAAGCTCTAGTTTAGCACAGACCAGTTTCGTTGAACGGTCATAGGGACGGGCTAATCCATGCAGTGAGCACCCCGGGTAATAGGCCACCGCTTGCCGATCAATCATGCCGGGCTCCCCCCTCATCCTTCAATTTCTCCACCATTCGCCGGTAAGAGCGTCCGGGTAAGCGTAGGGGTTTAAGGTCTACCCGCCCTTTGGTAAGCAAACGCCAGATTAACCTGGGATTAGGCAGCGGGTTGCTGGTCCGCCAGCTGTAGCGCAACGCCAGCAAACCCTCATGCTGACGGCCAAACCGCCGCACCTGTTCCAGAAACAGTCGATGGAATTGGGCCGGTTTTGTTGTCGAGAGTGACGCTTCGTTAAATGCTATTTCCCGCAGCCCGTCCATCAGGGTGGGAATGCTGATCCCGGCGGGACAGCGATCCTCGCAGATGTGGCAAGCGACACACATCCAGATGGCCGAACTGCCCAATATCACTTCCCGGTAGCCGAGTTTAACTAACTGGATCACCTGTCGCGGACCATAGTCCATAAATTCGATGCTGCTGCAACCAGCGGTACAGCATCCACACTGCAGGCAACCATCTAGATTAACGCCGCAGTTCCGTTCCAGTTCGGTTTGCAGTTGTGATGGAGTTGTGTCAATCACCAAAGTCACCGATTGATCCTTCCTTTCCCCATCCCAGGCTATTCACGCCCTGAAATGGACCGTAGATAAGCCAGTACACCGGCAGCAGCCGCACTCCCCTGAGCCATGGAGTCGCGGACATCTGCTGGAAAGCCGCACGCTCCCGCGTAGAAGACTCCCGGCGCGATACTCATCGGATTACTGACTGCTTCCAGAGAAGGAGAGGCAATAAACCCGTATTCATCCAAACTGACCCCCAGCTGGCCGGCCAGGGTCGCCGTCGCGGGGTCAGGTAAGATGGCGGTCGCCAGGACCACCAGGTCAGCTTCCATCTCTAATGGGACGCCCATTAAGGTATCTTCTGCTCGGACCACCAGGCGTTCCTGGCTGGGAAAGACTTTGGCGACACGGCCCCTGATGTAGCGCACGCGCTGCTTTTCCATTACCCCACGGACGAACTCCTCTCCGTGGTTGAAATTGGAGCGGATATCCATATAGAAAACATATACCTGGGCAGTCGGGAGAGCCGATTTCAATTCCATTGCCTGCTTCGCGGTATACATACAGCAAACCTTGGAACAGTAAGGCATACCTTTACTACGGTCACGGGAACCAACACACTTGACAAACACCGCTGTTTTAATCGGTTGGCGGCAGATCTCCGCAAACTGGGTTTCAAATTCAACGCTGGTGATTACTCCTGGGTAGCGGCCATAACCATATTCCCCGTATTTCCTGGCATCAAAGCTGGTATAACCGGTCGCCAGTACAACGGCTTGAAAAACCTCGGTCCAAGATGATCCCTCTGATCCCAAAAACGCCTTAAACCCAAATGAAGTTATCTCAAAACCACTGACCTCTGTCGCCACCAGGGGACTGATCAAAGGGTTTTTGGTAATTCTTTCAATCCGGTCCTTGACCAGGGCTCGCCCATCAGCCAGACTGGGGAACAGACGTGTATATCCAGCAACATGTCCACCCAAGTGAGGACTTCTTTCCACCAGAGTTACCGCCTGACCAGCCGCCGCAAGTTCCAAGGATGTTTGCATGCCGGCAACCCCGCCACCGACGACTAAAACTTTGTACGAGGTCATCACTATACTCCTTTCCCGCGCCAATTACTGAACAAATCGCGCCAATATTGGCTCCACCCTGGTCGTATTCGCCGCAAAACCCAACTGGTCGATCGGCGTTCCGAGGGCAAAAGCGATCAATTGTGATAGATCAATGACAGGAATGTTGGTGTTGATCCCCAGATTACGCAGGGTGGGCTGCTCCCGGTCAAGTGCCACATTGCATCCCGGACAGACAGTCACCATCAGCTCGACGCCGGCTTCCACAGCACTCTTCATCTTCCTCGCCAGGTGCGGAATCACCACCTCATCCCGGTGCGTAAACCCACGTCCCACCGAGTAGCCACAGCAAGCTCTTCGCTCTGGGTAGAATACGGGAGTAGCCCCGAGACGTTCAATGATTTCCTCCATAAAGGTTGGATAAGCAGCATCATCGATCGCTGCCACCTTATTGGCCAGATAATGACAGCCGTAGTGAACCGCGACCCGCAGGCCGGTCAATGGTCTTTCCACCATCGTCGTGATTCGGTCTAACTGACGATACCAGAGTTCTTGCACGTGGTAAACCTTAACTTCTCCGTGATACTGCCTGCCAATCTGAGCTAATATCTGGTCGATTTCGGCTTTAAACGCGGGGTTGTGGGCAAGCAAATGCGCCAGTTCGTTCAGGTATCCGTAGCAGCCATTGCAGAAAACAGCAACATCCAGGCCCATTGCTTCGGGTATGCTCAGATTGCGGGCCGTGGCAGCCAGGGCCAAGCCCGGATTTAAAGCATTGCAGGTTAACATATAGCCGGTACAACAAGTCTGCTCTGGAGATTCCACCATTTCTATCCCCAGCTTTTGGGCCACCACTCTCACGGCTTTCTCCGTGCCCGGGTACTCAATGCTGCCGGTACAGCTTAAAAACAGGAACATTTTTTGGGGCACCGGCAATTGTTTGACCCGCTCCTGGTTAATCAGAGAAACTCTTTCCGCCTTAGTCATCAGTTTGTCCTCCCTCGGCCGCTTGACAGGTAGAGGTTTCTTCTTTTCCCGGCCCGGTAATTCTCCCTGGGGCAAAACTCAGGCGAAGCTGTGCCTCAGGTTTGGCATCTAGCCCTTCCAGCCAGGCCATGGTACCCGTCATTTCAAATAACTGCTGGTATTCCTTACGCGCCTGTTCAGATACCACCCGCAACGGTGTCAGACCAATACTGGTCCGCAAGGCTTTAATCTTCTCCAATTTCTGGGTTCCACCTGGTTGAAAAGTTACCCCATCCTCTCTGGCCTTCAAAACAAAACGTTTGAAGATCTGGACGTACTTCTTACCCGCCCCGTGCTCCAAAGCATAGTAACGGAGGACCAGCATCAAGAGAGGATATTTGATTTCACTGGGGCAGGTAGCGTAACATCCCGCGCACCAGAAACACCGCCAGATTTCTTCGCTGGCAAGCAGCCGTTCAACGTTGCCCAGCAGAACCTCACGTATCACTTGGCAGGGATTGTAAGAGGGCGTGAGCGCCGCTACCGGGCAGTTACCCACACACTTACCGCAGGTTAGGCAGCGTTCCAGATCTTCTACCAATCCCGACGCCTCGATTGCCTTTTGAAATTCGATTGACCAGTTCTTGGCCAACTCTCTTTTCATCCCACTAGCTCCTTGTCAAGAAAGTCGGATAACTCCAGAACCGTGAGCAAAAATCTCACTCACTCTATTTATGCAGTTTTTTCCTTTTGGGTGGCGTAGAAGGCGACAGCAACAATCAGCGCTACCAGGCAGAATGTGAAAGCGGACTTAAAGGCAGCAACCGGGATTACCTTATTTATCGTTGGATAACTGCCAATAATCGCCCCCATTACCTGCTGGAAAGTTGCCCCGCCGACGAAGACAAACAGGTTTAAAAAGCCGGTACCGGTTCCAGCGATTTGCGGCGCGACATTTTCCTTAAGGTTGGCGTACATTACCACGAAGAAACCACCAAAGAAACCATAGAAGAACATTAACACGGTCAGGAATCCTTTGGACATGGAATCAATCATGAACACCAGTGGTAGCCAGGTCAGAATGTAAATGAGTGTGCCGCCGAAGACAACCTTTTTCCGCGACTTCAGGATCTTGTCAGAGATTACACCCGACAGCGGACAGCCGAAGATCATCCCGATGGGGATCATCATTAAAATTTTGCCGGCTTCGGTCTTGGTCATCCCATAAACATTCATCAAATACGGACCAGCCCAGAGTCCCTGAAAGCCCATAATACTCCCATACATAGCAAAGAATAGAACGGTTATTGTCCAGAAATTATAGGTGCTAGCGATTATTTTCAAGCTCTCACCAATGCCGATCGCGGCTGGCGCCGGCCCAGCCGGTGCCGTTCCTTCAATCTCAGCAATGGTCGCTCCGCCAACATCAGTAGGTTTATTCCTGATGAAGGCATAGGCCAGCACAGCAATAGCAATGGTAATAATCCCCACGATGTTCATCGAATTCCGCCAACCAATAGCAGCCATCATCGCGACCAGTGGAGCAGATGAAGCCAGTGACCCGATGTTACCAATCGCCAACAAGAGGCCCGAGTAGGTAGCAAACTCGTTTTTCTTAAACCAGTCAGCCAGGAACCGCATCGCGGGAACGTACACGAAGCCAACACCCAGTCCTACCAGGAACCGGCCAACCAGGGCGACACTGAAGTTTGAGGCAAATCCGAACAGAAGGGCCCCCGCCGCCGCAATCAAGACAAATACAGAGATTGTCTTCCTATTACCCCAGCGGTCAGCCAAAATCCCGGCCGGCAACTGACCAAGGGCATAAGCGTAGAAATACATTGATCCAAAGAGACCCAAAGCCGCCGGGTCAATTTTAAAATCCCTAATCAATTCTGGCGCCATTACCGCTGTTGAGGTGCGGTGAAAATAAACAAAGAAATAGGCCAGGGCAACAACAATGTAAATCACATAGCGGTAGGTGAGGGTCTTCTGGATCTTTGATTGAGTTGCGGTGCTCCCTAACTGAATATTCGCCAAATTAATCATACCTCCTCGTACTTACACTAAGGAGTAGATAGGGGAGGAGAATCGACCTCCCCTTCACCTTCTACCTCCCCAACGTCTATTCGTGCAGGCGCTCAATCGCCTACGCTCCACTGTAGGGCCATCTACGCTTGTTACTTCTTACGCAATGAACCGGTGACGTCCACTTCTCTTAAATTCTTGAGTTCTTCCTCTGTCGGCTCGGGAACTACCTTGATATTTGGCGATATTTTCAGGTCCCAGCCGGTGTTTGCCTTGATCTCTTCGACACTCGAATAGGCAAAATAAGCATCTAGATAGAATTCTTTGGTGACCGGGTCGGGCCGCAGGATACCCAGGGTAGTGATGATGGCCGAAGGGCCGCCGCCTGGGAAACCATACCTCTCCCGGTCATTGCCGCCATTGATGTAACCAGGCGAAGAGATATAATCGACTTTGTCCACAAATCTCTTCTTCTCGTGGGCCGCCATGATAATATAGCGCTTACAACCCACCGCGATCTCATTGGCGCCACCGCTGCCATTCAACCTTACCCGCGGTAGGGTGTAGCGGCCAACCTGCCAAGGAGTCTGTCCTGGTTCCCAGATACCGGTCGTGTTCACGTTACCATATTTATCGATCTGGGCTGCTCCAATGATGCCCACATCACAGCGACCGGAAGCAACCAGACAGCCAAGGGCATCGATGGCGTTGGTGAAACTGGTGGCATTTGCTGAAATCCGATTACACTCAATGCCCCAGGGCAACCCACCCACGGGGGACGAACCAAACACTCCCCCTTCAGTAAAAGCCATCAGATTGGGAGCATGGTTTTTCTGCGCGAAATAACCCGCCAGCATGCTCAGACCTACGCCAAAAATTGCCAGTTCACCGTCCCGTAATTCTCGACCGGTGGCAATAGCCATATATTCCTGTCTGGTATAATCCATTTTACTTACCTCCCTTCGCTTCCAGTTCCTTGATTTCGGCCTCGCTCTTAATCCACTTCTGGTACGGGTCCATTAAGTGCGTAGTCGGATTATTGGTTAGTTTGGCGATCTTTTCTTTCCCGATCATGGCCAGGTATTCTTCGCGGGTGTTATAACTTAAAACATACTTTTTCACATACTCCTCTGTACCTTCTGGAGTAGCCAGAGCTTTGTTCATGTAGAACATATGCTCTTCATCACTGTCGTACACCCCAACCGAACACGCCGGCCAGACCCCCATCGGCCAGTAAACAACCGCATCGACAACCTCACCCGGAATCCGTACCAGGTTCGGATACTGCCGCATGCAATCGGTATCGACGATAAAATCAGCCTGCAGAACAACCTTCTTCGCCGCCCGGGAGAGTTCATAGCGGCTCCATTCTGTTCCCAACATAATGGCGTTACCGAACATATCGGCCATCGTTACGTGAATGGCGGCGACGTCCGGCTTAAGAACCGAGAAAGCGTAGACCTTTTTGCCGGTAAACGGATCGGTCATCTCGGGAATCTTAGTTGTGCAGGGATACTCATCTGGTCGATCAGCCGAACACCACTGCTGGTCATTGCCAATGTTAATGGTCGCAGGGACAAACGGCCAGTTCAAGGCACCCCCCAGCAATCGCAGGGGAATCGCTCCATTGGAATAGTCTTCAAGAATGGTTTGTCCGCTTTCCACCGCCCGTTTTAAGCCATTGGCGAACCCGTAAACTTCCAAGCCAGAGAAGCCAACCTCGATCCGCCGAACCGCCCCGACGGCGGCAAGCAAGTTAGACTGCTGAGTGTTACAATTGGAGATAAGATTAAGGTTTTTTCGGCCCTGCCTGACCATCTCCCGTCCAAAGGCAATGGAATCTGAACCTACCGGCAGTGCTGCTCCGTGGGCATACGTCATACCATCCCAGGTATATTTCGCCACGGCTTCCTGCATCGTGATCAACTTGTTACGCATCAAATCCCCTCCTTTATTATCAGGTATTGTATATACCTTAATGTTGCAATTTTTCCCGAGATTTGGCTATCTGTCTGCAGAAAACTTTCCGTTTTTGCTTTTTACTCTCCCCCTTTCACAATGGTCCCGTCTATACGGTATTTCCTCGGTTTGGTTAATACCCAATGCGTTTCTATCATCCTCCTTGGCCACTTTTTGGTCATCTGCTTTATATACTACACGCAAATTCCGTGCCATTGTCAGGTACCCCCGCAAATGGCTTCAGCTGGCCTTTTGTCTAGTCACCAGAAAAGAAAAAAGCGTCAAAAAACTGACACTCCTGTCAAAAAGCTGACACTTTTGTCAATCATTTGACACTTTAAAAAGGTTGACATCTTTTTATGACACTCCTGCTCCGGAGTATCACTGCGCAATATCAAGCGCTTTCATTCGGTAGTAAAGCGTGCTGCGAGGTATGTTCAACAACCTGGCCACCTCTGCCTTGTTATTGTTACACCGTTTCAATAAATCGACAATTATCATCCTTTCCTGATCAAGCAGCAGACTATCCAGATTTCCATCTATCAGTTTTTGGGCAGGAGCCGTTTCAGCAAATCGACCAGTCGGAGATTCGTCCTGAATCATTGCCGTAACGTCTGCCTCGTCAACAATTTCTTTATCACACAGAACTACGAGCCGTTCCATCGTATTGCGCAATTCCCTGATATTACCCCGCCATTCGCGGTTCATCAGCATTTTCATCGCTTCTTGTCCCACCACAGGTACCGGCCGCTGGTATTTCGCCGCAAATTCCTCCAAGAAAAGATTGACCAGGCCAGGGATATCACCTCTTCTTTCTCTGAGCGGAGGCATCTTCAAGCTGAAGACGTTGAGCCGATAAAATAAATCTTCCCGAAATCTCCCTTTATTAACCATCTGCTCTAGGTCGCGGTTGGTTGCCGCAATTACCCGCACATTAACGGTAACCGGGATTGTTCCACCCACCCGGTAAAAGGTTTGCTCCTGTAGAACCCGCAACAGTTTAGCCTGAATTTCGAGTGGCAGTTCACCAACCTCGTCAAGAAAAATCGTCCCGCCATTAGCCAGTTCAAATTTGCCAGGCCGACCTTCTCTACTTGCCCCGGTAAAAGCCCCGGTGGCGTAACCAAACAATTCGCTCTCACAAAGATTCTCGGGGATCGCCGCGCAATTAATCACAATAAACGGCTTATTCCGCCGGTTGCTCCAGTTGTGGATCGCGTTGGCCATCAACTCTTTTCCCGTACCGCTTTCCCCCAGGATCAACACCGTAGCATCTGTTTGTGCCAGGCGCCGAGCCGTCTCCAGCGTCCGCACATAGGCAGCATTTTGACTCGGCACCATTTCCAGCCGGTGCTGCTTGGCGCCGGTTTTTCGCTCTAATTCGGTGATGCGGTCTCTGGCCAGGTTCAATTCGGTCATCAGCTTAACCGCCTTGGTCACGTCCTGGGTTGTGCAGACCACCCCCACCGACTTATCGGCCTGACAAATCGGCACAGCATTCTTCAGCAAATGCTTGCCTTTGTCAGTGATCAGGTAGACATTCCGGACCGGCTGCCCCGAGGTGAGGGCCTGTAAAGCAATATCATCCGGGTAGAAGTCGCTCAGGCAACGCCCCATGATCTCATCACTGGTGATCTCATAAATCCGTTCCGCACTTTTGTTCCAGTATACTACCTTTCCGTCGGGATCAACAACCACAATCGCTTCCGCAATTGTGTCCAGTATAGCCTGCAGTTGTCGGCCGATTTTTTCCAGCTTATCGGAAAACCCATTGCAAACGTGGATTGCTGTAATAACCCCCACAATACGCCCCTGAGCATCCAGCACCGGCATGCGGCCAATCCCGTTCGCGCGCATTGTCGTCCGGGCCTGGGTTAAGTCTTCATCCGGCGAAGTAGTAATCAGTTCAGATAACATGATCTCTGCTACCGTTGTCTCTTCCCCCAGCCTTCCTTCTGAAAAGTCCCTTAATAACTGTTTTTTGGTAACCAAGCCGCAGAGTTTTCCCGTGGTATCTACAACCAGCACCTCATCAAGTTTCATATTCAGGAGCAGTTCAACCAAATCCAGAGCCCGTTCATGCAAACTAACCGTCCGAAAAAAAGGAGACATGACATCCCGAACTTTAATGGTGGTTAACTTGAGGTTTTCCAAAGACTACTCCCCCCTGGCTGATAGATATTTTATTATGTTATAGATATATTGGCAGATCAATTATTTGCTTTGCTCGTATTTGCTATGTTTGCGTATTTACATTGTTCACGGCATGTTGCTATTTTTATTAAATTAAAGCTTCGGCATTTTTTCGTGAACTCCTTCACATGAACGTGTATTCTCGTTCGTTAAATATCGACAGTATTCGGTAAATGCCTGGCCGTTTCGTCGCAATATGCTTTCCGAAGCTAAATAAGACTGTCGTTTATTGTTGAAGAAAGGGTTTACTGTATGCAATTTCGCAAATAATGTATTCGTTTTTGTCTGGTATGAATCTCGCGTGAACATCCTGGTTCGGCCGCTTTTATCCTCTGACTGCGTTCATTCTTGCATATAGTTTGTTTTCAGAAACCAGGTCAAGGTTGAAAATATGGCCTGGTTTCGCATTCGGGAGAATTGGCATGATTTTTGCTTTATAAAATAACATATAAATAACAGATCAATAAATAAAATAATAAATAACAGATCAATTGGTTTTCTGCGTACCTATTACTTCCGTAATGGGTAAAGCAACAAACAAAAGACCTGTTTGCCCTTATGAAATCCTGATATTTCATGAGTTGAACAGGTTGGGTTTGGGGAAAGGCGCAGAAAGGAGGGTTAGATGTAATTGCAAAAAATAGCTGAATTAGCTGGGCTGCCATTTGTCGTTTACCATGATTTAGCAAGACTCTTCGTAAAAACAGAAGCCTTTTTTTGTTTCTTCAAATCAAGTGCTGTTCGAGAGGAAATGTCGTCAGGAAATCAGGTATTTTCTAATATCCGGGGCATTACTGACCTGACCAAACCGCAAGAACCACTCAAAAACACCAGTGAACTCCCCAGGCAACTAGACATAACAAAACCTCCCTTGCGTCGGACCGAGACGATCACATCGGGAGGTTAATCGCGGTTTTGGTGCGGCAGAAGGGACTTGAACCCCCACGAGCCTAAAGCCCACTAGACCCTGAATCTAGCGCGTCTGCCAATTCCGCCACTGCCGCATATTCATCTGGCAGTCTTCTAATCTAATACGAACAACTCCAACCGCAATTGATATGATAGCACACCCTTCTTGATGGTGTCAAGCCTGATCATTGAAAATAAGCAGGATAATTCCACCACTCCTAAAGGTTATGATGAATCCTGCTACACCCCACTACCTAATTGTTTACCAATGAGGAGCAGCTTAAACCTGGAACAAGGCAACCAGTTCTTCTTTCGATAACCCAGCCTGACTCAAGATACCATTGAGCGTTCCCTTCCGGATTTGCTTCTGGTTGGAGGGAACAGTCACCAGCAGTGTCCGACCAATTTCCTCTTTACGTAGACGAATGTGACTACCCTTCTGGCGGACAAGTGTAAACCCCTGTGCCTCCAACATCTTCACTACCTGTTTGGAGGAAACAGCCGGTAGCCGAGCAGGTGTTCCCACGGCTTCACCCCCAGGTAGATTGAGGTGTAACAGGTAAGCTTAATTTGTTCAGAAGCTATCCGCTTTATACAAACTCAAAAGGACTACACATACGGTAGCCCCTTCAATTTCACTTAGACTGGCGATGAGAATTGATTTTTTCTAACAGTTTTTCTTCCACACATTCCGGCACTAGACCCTTCACACATCCACCTAACATGGCAACCTCTTTAATATTACTGGAGCTGAGATATATGTACTGGGGACTTGAAATGATAAATATGGTTTCAACATTCGGAGACAACTTGTTGTTCATCAGCGCCATTTGCATTTCATAATCGAAGTCAGAGACCGCTCTCAGACCGCGGATAACCGCCAACGCACCTTTTTTATTAACATAATCCATTAGTAATCCAGTAAATGAGTCCACACAGACGTGCGGGTTCGAGCGGGTCGCTTCTAACAGCATTTGAACACGTTCTTCAATAGTAAACAGAGAACTCTTCCGTGGGTTATGAATCACTGCGACAATTACTTGATCAAAAATTTTAGTGGCTCTTTCAACAATGTCTAAATGACCATTGGTAACAGGGTCAAAGCTGCCCGGATAGACACCAATTTTCAATTCATATCCCCCTTTTTAAAAAGCCAAGAATTAGGCTTTGCCTAATTCTTGGCTTTCGCAAGAAAAGCAGATCCTAGAGCAATGCCAATCGGAGGTCGTGATATCTACCCAATATTTTTTAGTATTGATAGAAACCTTTACCAGTCTTGCGGCCAAGTTGTCCTGCCCGGACAAGTTTCCGCAACAGCGGGCAGGGACGATACTTGGACTCGCCCAGCTCTTTGTAGAGAGTTTCCATGATCGCCAGGCAAACATCCAGACCGATCAGATCACCCAGAGCCAGAGGACCAATCGGATGGTTGGCTCCAAGTTTCATGGCCGCATCAATATCAGCCGCACTGGCCACACCTTCCTGCAGGATATAGCAGGCTTCGTTAATCATCGGGATCAAGATCCGGTTCACGACGAAACCAGGAGCTTCGTTGACTTCAACTGGCGTTTTGCCAAGCTTAATCGTCAATTCCTTAATGGTGTTATAGGTTTCTTCTGAGGTCGCCGCCGCCTTGATTAACTCGACGAGCTTCATCACCGGTACCGGATTGAAGAAGTGCATGCCGATAACCTTGTCGGGCCTCTTCGTCGCCGCTGCGATCGCGGTAACGCTCAAGGCCGAAGTATTAGAAGCCAAAATCGTTTCCGGCGGACAGATTTCATCCAACTCTTTAAAGACCTTGACTTTGATATCCAAATTTTCGATAATGGCTTCAATGACCAGCTCGCATTCCTTAGCCAGGCCTATGTCCGTTGTCCCGATTATCCGGGCCATGATTTCATCTTTTGCCTCAACGGTCATTTTACCTTTTTCGATCGCCTTGGCGTAGTTTTTCGTGATCGTTTTTAAACCGTTATCCACGAACTTTTGGTCGATATCGCGCAGATAGACGGTCAGACCTGCTTCAGCACAAACCTGCGCAATCCCGGCACCCATCGTCCCGGCGCCTAACACCATTACTTTTTGCATCGCACTGGTCCTCCTTCTCAAAACTCATCCTTACGGCTTAGTTTATCTCTCCACAATCATAGCTATTCCCATACCGCCACCAATGCAGAGAGTCGCTAGACCACGTTTGGCACCGCGTTTCTGCATTTCGTACAGCAGGGTAACCAAAATTCGCGTTCCGCTCGCGCCGATCGGGTGACCGAGTGCGATGGCGCCACCATTCACATTGACTTTGTTTATATCAAAGTTCAGATCTTTCGCTACGGCAAGAGACTGAGCCGCAAACGCTTCGTTGGCTTCGATCAGATCGATGTCCTCAATGGTCATACCAGCTTTAGCCAGCGCTTTTCGGGTAGCAACAACTGGCCCTACACCCATGATCTTGGGATCGACTCCACCAGAAGCATAGCTCTTGATCGTGGCCATTGGTTTGAGACCTAACTCATCAGCTTTAGCTTTAGACATAACAACCACTGCAGCCGCGGCATCGTTGATACCGGAAGCGTTCCCCGCGGTGACAGTTCCGTCTTTCTTGAACGCTGGTTTTAAAGCAGCCAGGCCTTCCTTGGTTGTACCCGGTCTCACATGCTCGTCCGTATCGAAAACCTTAACACCCTTCTTGGTCTGAATCTCAACGGGGACAATTTCATCTTTAAATCTACCTTCAGCAATTGCTTTCGCCGCTAATTGCTGGCTCCGCAAACCAAACTCATCCTGCATTTCCCGGGTTATCCCCCACTGCTCAGCCACGTTCTCCGCAGTGATACCCATGTGGTAGTTATTGAAAGCTTCCCAGAGACCATCCTTGATCATAGCATCAACTAGCTGACCGTTGCCCATCCGATAACCCCAGCGGCCCTTTTCCACCAGATAGGGGGCAGCACTCATGTTTTCCGTGCCCCCGGCGACAATAATTTCCGCATCGCCAGCCTTAATGGCTTGAGCAGCCAACGCCACAGTCTTTAATCCAGAACCGCATACTTTGTTCACGGTATAAGTCGGAACTTCTATGGGAATGCCAGCGGCTAATGAGGCTTGTCTGGCTACGTTTTGTCCTAAACCAGCCTGGAGTACGCAACCAAAAATGACTTCGTCAATTGCTTCTGGCTTAATTCCAGCCCGGTTAATTGCTTCTTTTATTACGATAGCACCCAGTTGGGCAGCGCCGACTTCTGTGAGAGCCCCACCAAAAGTACCGATCGGAGTCCGGCATGCACTAACAATTACAGCTTCAGCCACTTTATCAACCTCCCAATATAAATTTTATTTTTTTTAATTGTTCCACGTGAATATTCTCACATTTTGTTTCTTTCTTTGATCGTTTAATCAAGAGTCAAACTCTCTTCTGTCAAACAACTGCTCCCCAGTGTCATTGAAGCCGGGGATGCCTATTCCTTTCGCGGGACAGGCATCCCACTCCCCCTAATTAATTTAAAATCACGGTAATAAAAGATGTTCCCTACTCTTTCATCAAGAAGCCGGAGATAACGATTCTTTGCACCTGGTTGGTGCCTTCGTAGATCTGGGTGATCTTGGCATCCCGCATGAACCGCTCCACCGGGTATTCCTTGGTGTAACCATAACCACCAAGAACCTGGACCATATCGGTGGTCACCTTCATGGCGATGTCACCAGCGAATACTTTCGCCATGGCGCTGGCTTTTCCATACGGCAGGCCAGCCCCTTCCAGCCAGGCAGCCTGATAGGTCAGAAGGCGAGCCGCTTCGATCTCGGTCGCGGCGTCAGCCAGCATAAAGGCAATAGCCTGATTAGCAATAATCGGTCGGCCAAATTGCTCTCTTTGCTTGGCATAGGCCAGGGCAAATTCAAAAGCGCCCTGGGCGATACCGACCGCTTGCGCGGCGATCCCGTTCCGCCCGCCATCGAGTATTCTCATCCCAATCTTGAAACCTTCGCCTTCTTTGCCCAGCAGGTTTTCGGCCGGCACCCGGCAATCTTCAAAGACCAGCTCATAGGTCGCCGAAGCACGGATCCCGAGTTTTTCTTCCTTTTTACCGAAGGAGAAGCCTGGTGTACCCTTTTCAACGATAAACGCGCTGATGCCTTCGTGTTTCTTACCTTCTTTGCTGGTTCTGGCAATAACGATGTAGGTATCGGCATAGTAGGCATTGGTAATAAAGATCTTGGTACCGTTCAGGACATAGTAATCTCCATCTCGCACCGCCGTTGTCTTAGTACCACCGGCATCACTACCAGCGGAAGGCTCGGTAATCGCAAATGCCCCCAGGTGTTTGCCCTCAGCCAGAGGTTTCAAATATTTCATCTTCTGCTCTTCGGTCCCAAACTTCCAGATCGGCCAGCTGCAAAGAGAAGTATGGGCCGAAAGGGTTACACCCATCGAAGCGTCAACGCGGGAGAGCTCTTCCACTGCGATCGCATAAGCCAGGAAATCAGAACCAGCACCGCCGTATTTCTCTTCCCAGGGAATTCCGGCCAAACCGAGTTCGCCTAATTTATGCCACAGTTCCAAGGGAAATTCTTCTTTTTCGTCTCTTTCTTTAGCGCCTGGTGCCAATTCCTTTTCCGCAAAGTCCCGTACCATTTGGCGTAACATTTGATGCTCTTCTGACAGGATAAAATCCATTTTCCCAACCTCCTATTCATGTCCGCTGTTTCTTATGCTGCCCCTTTTTATTCTGTCTATTTGTCTGATTCACTGCTGTTCTTTGCGGGTTGTCATACTATAGAGTACTAAAATCTACGGCGGTGACTGGATAATCACAAAAACTTTACCTAGGGATGAGCCGGCTTCACCTCCTTAAGCAGGGTGTTAGAAACCAATCGGCCTTGTTCCTTGTTCCATAGGTACTATTCTACACATTCCTAAGAATTCCTGCTGATAATGGGTAAGTTCAAAATATCTTTTCTTCAAGATCTTTATTATCTTTATTATTCTCTATTTTTCTAAAGTAAAGGCGGTGATTTCCCTGGCTTGCACATTATGACACAAATCCCGGGTCAGAATAAAAATAAGAACCGGCCAGGAATATTATCATCGGCCGGTTATATTTTAGTATTTATTTGCCAGTAAACTGGGGTTTCCTTTTCTCTATGAAAGCCGTCATACCTTCTTTTTGATCACCAGCGCTGAAACATAACCCGAAAAGATCCGCTTCATGATCGTAGCCTTGTTCGACCGGCATCTCCATTCCTTCATTGACTGCCGCCTTAGTAAGCCGTACACCAACTTTGCTCTGGGCCGCGATCTTCTTTGCCATCTTTTGGGCCGCATCCATTAATTCCTCAGGGGGCACGACTTTATTGACAAGGCCGATCCGGTAGGCCTCGTTGGCATCAATCATATCCGCTGTGTACAGCAGTTCTTTCGCCCGACCTTTACCAACCAACCGCGGTAAACGCTGGGTCCCGGCGAAGCCAGCCATAATTCCCAGACCTACTTCTGGTTGCCCAAACTTAGCCTTTTCAGAGGCGATCCGGATGTCCGCCGCCATAGCCAGCTCACAACCGCCTCCCAATGCAAAGCCGTTAACGGCGGCGATAACTGGTTGAGGCAACTTTTCAATTTTATCAAAGACGGCCTGACCCAGTTTGGAGAAGGCTCTGGCTTCGAGCGGAGTTAAATTGACCATAAAAGCAATATCTGCCCCCGCGACAAAAGCCTTGTCGCCCGCCCCGGTCAAAATAACCACTTTGACCTCTTCATCCTTCGCGATCACATCAATCGCTTCGTCTAAATCTTTCAAAGTGTCTGCATTGAGGGCATTCAATGCCTTCGGTCGGTTAACAGTAAGAACAGCGATTTCGCCATCCTTTTCCAACAATACATTGTTCCACGCCATCGTTCCATACCTCCCAAATTATTTTATATTTTTTATTTATTTTACCCGATTATTTAACCGTCTCTACAGGTAATAATAACGATGTCAATATGGAACTTAATTCATGGATTGTTGGACGAGTTCAGCGATATCCAGGACCTTGACCTGTTCCTCTTTCTCCTGACCTTTGACGCCATCGGCCAGCATTGTCATACAGAAGGGGCAGTTGGTCATGATGATATCCGGATTCAGGGCGAGCGCCTGTTCAGTCCGGGCCTCGTTAATCCGCCGTTGTCCCTCACCAGTATGTTCTTCCATCCACATCCGGCCGCCACCAGCACCACAACAGAAACCTTTTTCGCGGTTACGCTCCATTTCCACCAGCCTGGTCCCGGGCACCGCGTTTATGACCTTACGCGGTTCTTCGTAAACATCGTTGTGTCGGCCTAGATAGCAGGAATCATGATACGTCAAGGTCGCATTGACCGGTTTGCTGAGTTTGATCTTGCCACTAGCAATCAGATCCGCGATCAGTTGCGTATGGTGGATGACTTCATAGTTGCCGCCAAACTGCGGATACTCGTTCTTCAGTGTATTAAAGCAGTGCGGGCAGTGGGTAACGATCTTCTTCACGCCGTAACCATTCATGACCTCAACATTTTCCATAACCAGCGTCTGGTATAAATACTCGTTACCAATTCGGCGAGCAGACTCACCACAGCACTTCTCTTCCGTGCCCAGGATCGCAAATTTTACACCCGCGGCTTTCAAAATCTTCGCGGTCGCAGCGGCAACTTTCTTGTTCCGGTCGTCAAAGGCACCTGCGCAGCCAACCCAGTACAGGTATTCAACATCATTATTGTCAGAAATCAGCGGCACATCCAAGCCTTCAGCCCAATCAGCCCGTTTGTCCCAACCAACGTTCCATGGGTTCCCATTGACTTCCAGACCACGGAAGACAATTTGCACTTCGGATGGGAAATTACTCTCCCACATGACCAAGTTCCGCCGCATTTCGATCGTCTTCGGAATGTGCTCAATAAACATAGGACACATTTCCATACAAGCCCGGCAGGTGGTGCAAGCCCAGATTGCTTCTTCTTCTATGACGTCACCAATCAGGTTAACGTTCAACACGTCAGCGGCTTCTTCATCAGAAAGTGCCGCTTCTTCAGCCCCCGTCGCCGGTTTAGGCGGCTCCAGATAGGGTGCTTTTTCCAACCAGTGTGCCTTCAGATCCTGAATCAGTCGTTTCGGAGAAAGAGGTTTGCCCGTCAAATAAGCTGGACAATTGTCCTGACATCGACCGCAACGAACACAGGTGTCGAAATCGAGCATATCTTTCCAAGTGAATTGTTCAATAGCGCTAACCCCAAAAGACTCTGCCTCTTCGATGTTTTCAATCGGTTTTAAGGCACCTTTGGGCCCCAAGTTACGGAAATAGTGATTGATCATCCCGGCCAGAATGTGCCACAGTTTCGAATAAGGCAGGTAGCCGATAAAAGCAAAGGCCATCACCATGTGGAACCACCAGAGGATGCGGTGCCAGACCAGAACGGTCTCATGCGGCCAACCAGTAAAAAGTTGCGCCGTCAGCCAGCCAAAGGGCGAAGCGATTTTTTCAAAAGCCATCGCTGCTACGCCGCCGATTTGAATTTGTGCCGCGATCCGCAGGCCTTCAATCAGGAAGCCAGTAACCAAGATAATTGCGACCAGAAGAATAGCATAAGCATCTTCCGGCTGATTGTCCAACCGGTCAGGTTTAACGATATAACGCCGATACATTAGATAAAAAACCCCGATCGTCGCCAGGAATCCCATCAGGTCAACGATAGCCGAAAAGCCGATGTAGAATCCTCCCTCAACTTTAAGCCCCAAGATGTGTCCAATCACACTCAAGCCAGGAGCAGAGTGCAGTGCATCAATACCAGCAGCTATAGCCAGAATGACGAATCCCCAGAACAGGAAGAAGTGCATAAAGCCAGGTACGGTTTCGCGGATAATTCGCTTATGACCAAAGCTGTAGGTAAGGAGCGAACCGATTCGGGCACCAACATTGTCAAACCGGTTTTCCGGTTGACCCAACCGCCACAGTTGTACCCGCTTATAAATCCCATATGCGAAGGCGATTAAAGGAATCCACATAAAAACGTAAATTAAAAATTCCCCGGGTATATTCGCTCCAACCTCACGCATTGGGACAGTTGGCACGGTGAAGCCGTGATATTGCATGACAATACCCTCCTTGCGCTCTACTTTATTAAAGGAATACTGGATATACGAACCGTGACCAGCAATGGTACTAATGCCGGCGCATATCCAGTATTCCGAATTTCGGAACAGATCTCGCTCTATCCTTCTTTCGTCTAAATCATCCAGCTAGAGCGTGTTACTTTTTCAGTTCTTCAGTTAACTTCGGAATTACCTGGAATAGGTCTCCGACAACACCAAAGTCGGCCACTTTGAAGATCGGCGCTTCAGGGTCCTTATTCACAGCCACGATAACTTTGGAAGAAGACATCCCCGCGAGGTGCTGAATTGCACCGGAAATACCAGCCGCTACATACAGAATCGGGTTAACAACTTTACCAGTTTGACCAACTTGATACTGGTTGTCAATCCAACCAGAGTCAACAGCCGCCCGAGAAGCACCAATCGCCGCGCCAAGCAAGTCAGCCAGCGGCTCAAGCACTTCTTTGAATCCTTCGGCGCTCTTCATGCCACGGCCACCAGACACAACATAGTTCGCTTCACTAAGTTCAGGACGGGTAGAAACAGTGGGGATAAACTCCTTAACGTTTTGGTATATATCCGCATCAGTCACTGCGATCGCCTCTTTAATCACCTCAGGAGACTTCGGCGCTTCAACTGCTTCGAAAACATTTCCCCGCAGGGTAGCCATCACCGGCGTGCTTTCCACAACGACCTTGGCAAAGGCCTTACCAGCGTAAACTGGTCTGGTAAAGACTAGTTGGCCGCCTTCGTTAGCCATCGCGGTGCAATCGGTAACCAGGCCCGCTTCCAGTTTTTGCGCCAGCCGGGGAGCGAGGTCCTTACCCATGGCCGTGTGACCGAAGAGGATCGTCGCCGGTTGATATTCCTTCACCATCGCCGCCAGTTGGGCCGCGAAAGCACCAGTAGTGTATTTCTCCAGTTTATCGTCATCAGCGATATAAACCTTGTCTGCGCCGTATTTACCTAGTTCAGCTGCCAAGCCTTCTACGCCTTTACCCAACAGAACCGCGCAAACTTCGTCGCCTAATTTCTTAGCTTCACTAATTAATTCAAAAGTGACTTTACGAATTTTACCATCCCTTTGATCGACAAATACCCACGTACCTTTAGCCATCAGTGTAAATCCTCCTTTTCGATATTTTTTATCGAGTATTAGCCAACGACTTTGGCCTCTTTCTTCAGCCACTCAGCCAGTTTCGCCGCGGTTTCAGCAGGATCGCCTTCGATCACGATACCAGCAGCCTTCGTCGGTGGTAAGAAGTAGGTGACCACTTTCGCCTTGGAAGGAACTGCTTCTCCAGCCACCTTATCAATCGGCTTCTTCTTAGCCTGCATGATTCCCTTCATCGAAGGATAACGAGGCTCGTTCATACCAACCTGGCAGGTGATCAACGCGGGAAGATTTACATCGATGATCTCGGTACCGCCGTCGACTTCACGGGTGCAGGTTGCTACATTACCATTCAGTTCAAGCTTACGGACAACATTGACGTGGGGGATATTAAGAATTTCCGCCACTCTGGTCGGAACCTGGGAAGAACCATCGTCGGCAGCCACATGGCCGCAGAGAATTAAATCAGCACCCAGGCCTTGAACGGCTTTCGCCAGAATAACCGCGCGGGCATATTCGTCAGCTTCTCCGTCCATATTCACCAGCACGCCCTTGTCAGCACCCATTGCCAAGGCCTGACGAATCGCTTCAGTTACTTTGTCACTGCCCGCAGACACAACGATAACTTCGCCACCAAGTTTTTCTTTAATTCGGAGAGCTTCTTCTACCGCCACTTCATCATAAGGGTTGATAATTAGGCTTACACCCTGATCTGAGATCTTGCCGTCTCCACCAATAACAATCTTGGCTTCGGTGTCGAACGTTTGTTTAACTAAAACAACTATCTTCAAAGCTCTTTCCTCCCTTTTTAAAGATTTCTTCTTCAAGTTTAACCAAAGATAAACAATGGCAATGTACTAAGTCTCTTCTGCTGCCAATAATGTCTATCTACCACCTCCAGCACTGGAATCTTAAATCAGTTTGGTAATCCTAAAACACTTAAAATTAAACTATACTATTAAAGCCTTGGCACCCGGTTTTCGTACTAACCGGTTACACAAGAACATTTTATTTCTTAATTCCGGTGAAATAGTACAATTATTCACTATTTCTTTTATAACTACCCCATTTTCTGAACAGTATAAACCTGCCTCTGCCTAGTCAGACAGATAACCAGGAGAATATAATACACACAATATAACATTCACCTGTTTATTCTACATGATTTATTTAAATTCCTCCCATAAACGAAAATTTTTCTAATTTCCCACATTTCTACATTCCTTAGTTTTTTTGGTAAAAAAATGTTGCTTTTGTGCTTAGTCCTAGCTCCCGAGCTTGAAAAATCTGTTCCGTACTACCGATAAACAATACTCCACCTTTTCGTAGTGCCTGGGCAAAACGCTGATATAGTTTGCTTTTGGCATCTTCGGTAAAATAGATGACCACGTTCCGGCATAAAATCAGATCGCACTGCGTTGGAAATTCATCACAGAGCAAATCATGCTGCCGCCAGGTAATGAGCTGTTTGAGGGAGTCCCGCACCACAAAATGATCACCGTTGCGTTCAAAATACTTCTCCAACAACCGTGGCGGAACATTGGCCACCGCTTTACTCGAATAAACCCCCTCTTTGGCTTTGGCCAAAACCCCTCGATCTATATCTGTCGCCAGGATCCGGCTCTGCGTCCCGCGCAATTGTTCGCTCACAATAATCGCCAGTGTGTATGGTTCTTCCCCGGTTGAACAGCCAGCACTCCAGATTTTTAGATGAGCATTTGCTGCTTTCAGTTCAGGCAGAATCTTTTTTTCGAGCACCTCCCAGTGCTGGGGATTGCGATAAAATTCAGAGACGTTGATGGTCAGGTGATCAATAAATTTACGGTAGTGAGCCGGCTCTCGCACTAATAACCTCAAATACTCAGCGTAATTGTCAATATTCATTGACCGCATCAAGGCATTAATCCGTCGCTCCATTTGGGTGCGTTTGTAATAACGGAGGTCAATTCCGCTGCGCTCGTAAATCTTCTGAATAAACCATTCGTAGCCAAGGTCCATACCGTACGCGTTCTCCCTCAATACCTAAATCGACTTCGTCAAAATTTAGGCCAAGAATACCGTTTATTTTTTCCGAATCTCTTCGGGGCAAAAAGCATCCAGCATGTCAAGATATTCGCTCCTTCAGGGTAAATTCCTGCTTAATTGAGTGGATAAATAGAATCATTACTATTGACAAGGTGGATTGAACAAGGTAATCTCGACATGAGATTTTTAATTTTAATATTATTAAAATTAAAATAAGGAGATTATGGCAAATGAACTGGGATATAGTAAAAAATGAAGGAATTGATCCGGCTCGTTTCGAGCGAATCCTGGAGATCAATCAGACCTGCCCATTTCACCGCTATCTTGGTCTGAATCTGGCCTCAGTCGCCCCTGGTCAGGCCAGCGTAATCATAAAAGTTCAACCTGAGCATGCCAACCTTTTCGAGTACGCTCACGGCGGGATTGCATCAGCTTTGGCTGATACAGCTATGGGCATGGCCATTCGCAGCGTTGGCTACTCGGTTGTCACTGTGGAAATGAACATTAATTATATCGCTGGGGCAAAGGTAGGTCAGACATTAACAGCTACAGCCACTGTTCTTAACATCGGAAAAAACATTATTGTCGCCGAAACAGAAGTTCGTGATGAAAACAATTCATTGATCGCTAAAGCCCGCTGCACGTTCTTCATCCGCGGGCAGATATGGAGTAATTCCGATGTTTTTAGATAAAACAAACTATGAGCTGGACTATACAATTATTTATTGAAGAAGGCGGCTCAACCGTTGTTATATGATTCTTGCCGGCACTCGTGAAAAATTTTACGAGGAATTGAAACGGTATATTAGGAACAATATGGTCTACAATTGTTGCAGGCGTCACCTTGCCCTCCCTGACACAATCCTCACACAAGGTATTGATGGCAAGCTTCTGCTTCCGAATCCGCTGCCATTCGGACGTGTTGCACGTCAGCACCCCTACCGGTTCAGAGAAAATAGATTTACCTTCTTGTATATTAGATAAAAGATGGTATATTATTAATTTTAGGAGAAAAATATAGAAAAATATATATAGTAGTTTAATAAATCAGGTGATGGTGCCCACCCTGATCGGAGAATCGATCAAAACAGCGAATGCTAATGGCCCCTGTTGGTATTAAATACTAATAGGGGCTTTAGTTTTTTATTTAATTATAGACAAATTATTTTTTTGTAACTATAAGGAGGGAGTTCTCGATGTGAACACTTACTTGGGAATTGATATTGGTTCAGTTACAACCAAATTAGCATTAATTGATGAAAATGGTAGTCTTATTAAGGGGCTTTATCTAAGAACACAGGGACAGCCAACCAAAGTGCTACAAACAGGCCTGAGCAAAATAAAGGAAGCAATTGATGAGACAGTGAGTATTAAAGCAGTTGGTACCACGGGCAGCGGTAGATACCTGGCGGGGGTTGTGGCAGGCGCAGATGTTATAAAAAATGAAATAACCGCGCATGCAGTAGCCGCCAGTCATGTTGTACCGGGTGTGCAAACAATTATAGAAATCGGAGGCCAGGACTCAAAGATTATTATTTTGCGTGATGGCGTACCTGTGGACTTTGCCATGAACACCGTTTGCGCTGCCGGTACAGGATCTTTTTTAGACCATCAGGCAGCCCGGCTCAACATAAATATTGAGGACTTTGGGGAAACTGCTTTAAAGGCGAGAAACCCAGTCCGAATTGCCGGCCGATGTGCTGTCTTTGCTGAAACAGATATGATTCATAAGCAGCAAGTTGGACATAACCTGCCTGACATACTTGCGGGTTTATGTGAGGCAATGGTTAGAAACTATCTTAACAATGTTGGTAAAGGTAAAGACATCAAACCACCAGTTGTGTTCCAAGGTGGTGTGGCTGCAAATATTGCTATAAAACAGGCTTTCGAAAAAGCGTTAGGGTTACAAGTATTAGTGCCCGATCATTTCGGTATTATGGGAGCAATTGGGGCGGCTTTAATAGCCCGTGATACAATCGGAGAAAACCAAACAAAATTTAGGGGATTTGAAGTTGCCAATTTCCAATTTGCCTCAACAAGCTGGGAATGCCAAGGATGCCCAAACCTGTGTGAAATTGTTACTTTAAAACTTAACGGAAAGACGGTGGCTAGATGGGGAG
Source organism: Bacillota bacterium (assembly GCA_013178045.1). Classification (NCBI taxonomy): domain Bacteria; kingdom Bacillati; phylum Bacillota; species Bacillota bacterium. Next base: position 182,418 of record JABLXP010000002.1, on the reverse strand, counting down.
ACAGATGCGGTAAGTGGCAGGGTAACGTCCAAGATATTTCAGCATAACACGTTTTAAGAAAGGTATCAAATTAGGGATAGTCAACAGCATTCTTATTTTTTAAAATCGGTCGTTACGCAGGATTATTTTATGATCATAACAGTACATTGTGCATGTTCGGCAATAGCAGTTGAGACACTACCAAGTAAAAATCGTTGTATTGCTGAGGCCCCTTTATAACCGATCACAATCAAATCAAATCTACCCTCTGTTGCGCACTTGAGAATTGTGTGGGCAGGGTGCCCAAAGAGAATTTTTGCCCCAGCTTTTATTCCAGATAAATTGGCCGCTTTTTGGAATTCTAGAAGATACTTACTAACTTTGCTCTCTCCTTCGGCCTTGGCCTCCGCTACTTCTCCGACCGTGCCAGCATGCTCAGGAAGGGGAACAACAGATATTAGCAGCAATTCAGCACCCATTCTTTTTGCCAGATCAATTGCGACGTTAGCTGCCTTTCTCGCGATCAGAGAGTCGTCAATTGGAACTAAAACTTTCCGAAACATTTCCGACTCCCCCATATCATTTTCTTTTTTTATTATAACATATTTTCCCAACTTACGAGAGTTTCCTGGACCAAAAACAGCCATATAATTTTTATCAGCAAATAAAATTAGGGAACAATACAAAAATACTTAAAAAAGAGAGAAATCTTACAATAAATTGTTAATTATCCTTTTTCAATAAGAATAAATGTCTTGATTGTACAAGTGGAATTCTGATATATTGAAACTCAGTAAAAAAAATAATTCTTGGTGTTGGTGCTCACCACAGTCGGTAGACTGAAATGCAGTATGCTAATGGCCCCTACTTTAAGAGGGGTCATTATTTTTTAGTGGGTGGGAAAACTAAGCCGAGTTAATCTTGAGGAGGTGAACCTTTTAAAAATGGCTGACCTCGAAGAACAAATAATACAACAAGAAGATACCTGGTTGAACCGTAACGTTCTTGGGATGGGTATAACCAGCTTTCTATCCGATGCAGGACATGAAATGGCAACTTCTGTGTTGCCAGCGTTTCTAGCTGCGATCGGGGCGCCACCTGTGGCATTAGGTGCTATTGAAGGAATTGCTGATGCCGTTTCTAGTTTCGTTAAACTTGGTGCTGGCTGGTTTTCTGATCGTTTGGGCCGACGTAAGAATATTGTAACATTAGGCTATTTTTTAACTGGGATAGCTAAGGCAGTGTTTGCTTTCGCTAATACCTGGCTGCTTGTCCTATTTGGGCGAACCGTAGGTTGGTTTGGTCGAGGAATAAGGGGGCCTCTCCGCGACGCCATGCTTACAGATTCGGTACCAAGCCGTTTTAGAGGTAAAGCGTTCGGATTTCATCGAGCGGGTGATACTTTAGGTGCCGTGGTTGGTCCTCTGATCGCGGTCTATGTCCTACAGTTTTTGTCCAACCCGGTTGAGCCAACTGCTCCATTTAGAACAATCTTTTTGCTTACTTTGATCCCGGGTATTGGCTCAGCGTTAGTTTTCTTTTTGATGGTTCGGGAAGTGCCGCATGAAGGGAACCGTGAACTTCGTTTATGGTCGACCATTCGTACATTACCCTCAGATTTCAAACGTTTTTTAACCGCGGTAGGATTGTTTGGAATCGGCGATTTTTCTCATACTCTGATCATTTTAGCCTCCACTCAATTGCTGGCAACGAGCCTTGGTCCAATTAAAGCTGCACAAATGGCCGCCACTTTATATGTCGTAAGAAATATTTTCTACACTTTAGCGTCCTACCCGATTGGGGCCATTAGTGACCGAATCGGCCGAGGAAAACTACTAGCGGTAGGTTATCTTTTGGGCAGTATAGTTTCATTTGGTTTTGCCATAGAATTCTCCCTGAACACATCCAGCATTCTATACTTGGGTTTCCTATCAGCTTTAGCCGGCGTTTATATTGCTGCTGAGGATGCGCTGGAGGGAGCACTCACTGGCGATTATATTGATTCTAAAATAAGAGGAACCGCATTTGGAGTGTTGGGTACCATCAATGGGATCGGGGATTTATTTTCCAGTTTAGCCGTCGGATTTTTATGGACAGCCGTATCACCAAAGTTTGCTTTTTCTTATTCAGCCATAGTCATGTTGGCAGGAACCTTAACACTCTTTTGGTTGCTTTCCACCACAAAACATAATCGCCAAGAGGCATAATTGACATTTTAGGAGGGACACCGGTGGATTATCAATTAGCTTTAGTATTAATCACTCTTGTATTTATTGCCAGTTTTGTTTCAGTTGAAACTGCAATTTCCGTAACTATCGTGGAAATAGCAATGGGGATAATTGGCGGCAACTTTTTAGGGCTGCATACGGTCCCCTGGGTCGACTTTTTAGCGGGGTTTGCCTCCGTATTGTTAACCTTTTTAGCCGGGGCAGAAGTTGACCCGGATATCATGAAGCAAAAACTGAAAGAAAGTATCCTGATTGGTGGCTTTTCATTTTTACTCCCCGGATTGGCTGCCTTCGCTTATACTTATTGGATTGCTGGTTGGTCACTTCAAGCGGCCGAGATAGCGGGAGTCGCTTTGTCAACCACCTCTTTAGCGGTAGTCTATGCCGTTTTAGTTGAAACAGGATTAACTAACACTGAACTGGGAAAAATTATTATGGCATCATGTTTTATCACCGACATGGGTACAGTATTGGCACTCAGCCTGTTGTTTGCAGATTACAGTTGGACAACGCTAATTTTCCTGTTTGGCTCAATTGCAATCATCATGGTAGCCCCGAAAATTATTCCTATTGTTTTTGATCGATACGGTGACCGTGTAATCGAACCCGAAATTAAATTTCTGTTTTTATTACTATTTGCCTTCATGTACCTGGCCAATGTTGGCGCCGGGCATGCTGTACTTCCAGCTTTTGTTCTTGGCCTGGTTCTGTCCCGAACCTTCAGCCAGTATGCGGCCGTACAACGCAAATTACGAATTGTTGCCTTTGCTATGCTGACACCGTTCTTCTTCATAAAGGCTGGGATGAATGTATCATTGCCTGGAATATATGCCAACCTGGGACTTTTAACATTTCTATTCCTGGTGAAAGTCGCTGCTAAAATCATTGGAGTATACCCATTTGCCCGAGCTTATATAAAAGAGAGTGCGACATACACAACCCTGCTTATGAGCACAGGCTTAACGTTTGGAACTATTTCGTCGATGTTCGGGCTATCAATGGGGTTTATTGATGCAACTCAATTCTCGCTGCTCGTAGCAGCGGTAGTTCTAAGCGCTATAATTCCAACTTACATTGCTCAACGCTGGTTTGAACCAAGGCATCTTCTATATGAGGACAATAATATCTAAGATAAGATCAATCAAATAATCAACAAGGAGGGAATACAGTGTTTAAAAAAATATTAGTTGCGGTAGATGACTCACCAATTGCCAAGAAAGGCGTCCAGATAGCCCTTGATTTGGCGGCGAAATATGAAGGTAGTATCTGTGCTCTCACCGTAGTACCACTACCCGACTACAGCGCCACGGTCGGAGAAGTAAATGAGGCACAATCTGAGGGTCAGCTTCGGGGGGAACGTATCCTTTCCCAGGTCAAACGGATGGCTGAAAATCAAGGAATAGAAATTGGCACTAAAGTTCTTTTTGGTCATCCGGCCGATAAAATTGTTGCTTATGCCATTGAAAAAGGTTTTGATGTGCTAGTCATTGGTTATAAAGGGGTATCTGGTATAGAGAGATTCCTCTTAGGGAGTGTGTCATCAAAAGTAATTCATCACTCCCCTTGTACCGTAATCCTGGTCAAATAAAAAGGAAGATGAAAGGCGGGTCGAACGGGACTATGACGCCTTCTTTCGTCGGCTAAAAGCAGGAGAAAAACCCGCTTACCCGCACAGTTCAGCGTAGAAAAAACAAGCGCCTTATTCTACCCTAGCCGCTACCTTAAACGCTACCCGGCTGGCCTCAATCGTCCGTTCGATGTCCTCGTCGGTGTGGGCCAGCGAGACGAAAGCAGCTTCAAATTGCGACGGAGTGAGATAAACCCCTTGCTTCAGCATGCTTCTGAAGTAGGCAGCGTAGCGCGCCGTATTCGCTGTACACGCGCTCGCGTAGTCAATGACCGGCTGATCGGTGAAGAAACCGCACATCATCGACCCTACTCGATTAAAGGCCACCGGCACACCGGCCTCCTCGGCCGCCTGGCGTAATCCCTCGTTGAGTTTAGCCGCCTTCCTCTCTAACTCTTCGTAAACACCCGGCTGCTGGAGGACCCGCAGGGTGGCGATTCCCGCGGTCATCGCCAGGGGATTACCCGACAACGTCCCCGCCTGGTAGATAGGCCCCACCGGCGCCATCGCCTCCATGATCTCCCGTTTCCCGCCGTAAGCCCCCACCGGAAGCCCCCCGCCGATAATTTTGCCCAGACAGGTCAGGTCCGGGTCGATCCCGTAGAGGCCCTGGGCCCCGCTGTAACCAACCCGAAAGCCGGTGATCACTTCATCAAAGATCAAGAGCGCCCCGTAAGCCCGGGTTAGTTCGCGCAAGCCTTCCAGCCAGCCGGGCTGGGGCAGGACTACGCCCATGTTCCCGGCCACCGGCTCGACGAGCACCGCCGCGATGTCTTCTCCCTCCAGCTCGAAAATCCGGCTCAGGGTCTCCAGGTCATTAAGGGGAGCAGTGATGGTGTAGTTGGCGATGGCGGCTGGCACGCCCGGGCTGGTGGGAACACCCAGGGTCAGGGCACCTGAACCGGCTTTGATCAGCAGAGAGTCAGCGTGCCCGTGGTAGCAGCCTTCAAACTTGACGATCTTGTCGCGCCCAGTGTAGCCTCTGGCCAAGCGAAGCGCGCTCATCGTCGCCTCGGTCCCCGAGTTGACCATCCGCACCATCTCGACCGAGGGCAGAGCCTCGACGATCAGGCGAGCCATCTCTGTCTCTAATTCGGTTGGCGCACCAAAGCTCATTGCCCGCTCAACCTGCTCCTTGAGCGCCGCTACCACAGCCGGGTGGCAGTGGCCCAAGATCAACGGCCCCCAGGAGGCCACGTAGTCAATATACTCATTACCATCAACGTCATATACCTTCGCCCCCACTCCCTGCGTGAGAAACACAGGGTTGGCTCCTACGGACTTAAAGGCCCGGACCGGACTGTTAACACCGCCGGGGATCAGTTTTTTCGCCTCCGCAAACAGTTCAATCGAGCGAGAAAACCCCTTGTGCACAATCTCACCTAACCTTCCTTTACAAAATACCGCATACTCGTCTTCTTCAATTCCGCGGTGCTGAACAATAACTGATAATCCTCAATGCCTACTGTTCGGGCAATTTCTTCGGTTATCTGCTGGCACTGTTGCCGGTCTCGACCGTGGATCATAGTAAATAAGCTGTACGGCCAGTCTGGGTACGTCAGACGGGCGTAACAGTGGCTAACCGCCGAAAATGCGGCCATTTGCACGCCTACTTCCTCCACCCGTTCTGGGGGAACCCGCCAGACCACCATCGCGTTGGCCTCAATGCCAGCTTCCCGGTGTCGGAGCACCGCTCCAAAGCGGCGGATGATCCCGCAGGCTTGCAGCTCACGAATTTTGTCCAGTAATTCCACTTCGGTCAGACCCAGCCGGTCAGCAATGACCTTGAATGGATTGGGGACCAGGGGCAGATCTTCTTGAAGTTCTCTGACGATGCGCTGTTCTAGCTCAGTCAATCATCCTCCACCTCCCGGTCTTCCGGCACAAGTGCAAAATCAAAGTTAACCCTGATTTTAAACATCTTGTCAGCGGGTAGATTAAGCACGGGTAATCCCGTTCGTGCCTGGATCTCCATGATGGTTGCGTGCAGATCCTCAGGAGTTGGAACAATCAAGGTAAACCACAGGTTGTACTCATGTTCGCGCAGGTAGTTATGAGTGACGCCGGGATACTTGTTGATCAAAGCCGCCACCTCTTCAACCCGATCGACAGGGACCTTAACCGCACACAGGGTGCTGTGGTAGCCAAGCCGCTGAGAATCAAAAGTTGCACCCAGGCGCCGGATGATGCCCTGCTGCCGAAGTTTAGCGATCCTGGCCAAAACCTCCGCTTCGGTCAGCCCAAGCCGTTCGCCGATTATCCGGTAGGGAGCCGTGGTGATGGGAAAATCGGTCTGAATCATATTTAAAAGTTTCCGGTCAACGGCTTCCAGCACTAACCTGCTCACCTCGCTTGGGTTGAAAAAGACACCAGGTATCTTCCGCCATGTAATCACCCTTTTGATAATAAGCCGCCCGGGCCCGGCAGCCGCCACAGGATTGTTTAAACTGGCACCAGCCGCATTTTCCACCGTATTCCAGGCTGCGCAAGCGGGTGAAAACCGGGTGGTGACGCCAGATTTCATCAAATGGTACTTCCCGCACATTGCCGAGCGGGGTATTTAGATAAGCACACGGCTGGACATCCCCTGTCGGGCCAATGATACAATAGGACGTTCCCGCCAGACACCCCCGCTGGAAGCGGAGGTTTATTCCCTGCTGCTGGGCAATCCGCATAAACTGGGGAGCGCAGGTGGGTTTGAGCTCGATTGACACTTCCCGCTGTTTCTTTAGAATCCGGTGCAGCAGCCGTTCATATTTTTCCACCCGCAGAGCCTCATTTTCAATATTCACCGCCCGGCCGGTCGGTACCAGGAAAAAGATGTGGTGGGCGACTGCCCCAACTTCTACAGCAAAGTCAGTCAAAGCCTCGATCTCATCATAGTTCCAATCAAAGGCAGTCGTATGAATCTGGAAGGGCAGACCGACCGCCCGGCAGTTCTGCATCCCGGCCACCGCGCCTTCCCAGGCGCCAGGGAACTTCCGCAGTTGATCATGACGGTCAGGATTGAGGCTGTCCAGACTGATCCCCATGCCCATTGTTCCCGCCTGTTTCAGCTTTTCGGCCACCTCTGGTGTTATAAGGGTACCATTGGTCCCAAAGACGGGACGTAAACCAAGTTCCCGGGCGCAGGCCACCAGTTCAAAAATATCCTCCCGCAGCAGCGGCTCACCGCCGCTAAAAATCATGATCTTAAAGCCGGCTCGCGCGATCTCGTCTAATAATTTCTTCGCCTCCGCTGTACTCAGCTCGTCTTCCACCCTGGCTCCAGCATCCCGGTAACAGTGGTCGCAGTACATATTGCACTGGTTGGTCGTGTTCCAGGAAACGATCATGCTGGCCCCACCCCTTTTCTTCCATTCATATCATTCGCCACGCAGCCACCTGGCCACATCTTTGGCAAAATAGGTGATGATGACATCCGCCCCGGCCCGCTTGATGCTGGTAAGGGCTTCCATGATGGCACGCTCCTCTTCCAGCCATCCGTTGGCGATCGCTGCTTTCAGCATAGCGTATTCCCCACTGACGTTGTAGGCAGCCACCGGGTAACGGAATTCATCTTTCACGCGCCGGACGATATCCAGGTACGGCAGGGCAGGTTTGACCATCACGATGTCCGCCCCTTCCTCGATGTCCAGCCAGACTTCACGCAGGGCTTCATCGCCATTGGCCGGGTCCATCTGGTAGCCGCGGCGGTCGCCAAATTGAGGAGCTGACTGGGCGGCTTCGCGGAATGGGCCATAGAAAGCCGAGGCATATTTGGCCGAATAAGCCATGATGGGGATGTGCCTGTAGCCCGCCTCGTCCAGGGCTCGACGAATATAGCCCACCCGTCCGTCCATCATGTCGGAGGGAGCCACCAGATCCGCCCCCGCCTTAACGTGCGCGACGGCTTCTTTGGCCAATAACTCCAGGGTTTCGTCGTTGTCCACATGCCCTTCTTTGATTACACCGCAGTGACCGTGGCTGGTATACTCGCAGAGACAGACATCGGTCATGACCAGCAGTTCGGGGTAAGCATCCTTGAGAGCGCGCACCGCACGGGGGATGATGCCGTCCGGGTCATACGCTGCTGAACCCACTTCGTCTTTGGTTTCAGGAATACCGAAAAGCAACACGCCGGGTATACCCAGGTCTACTACCTCATTCACCTCTTTTAGCAACTGGTCAATCGAAAGCTGGTAGACCCCTGGCATTGCATCGATGGGGTTACGCACGTTCTGCCCCCCGATGACGAAAAGGGGATAAATCAGGTCATTCACAGTGAGGTGTGTTTCTCTGACCAGATTGCGCATGGCCTGATTTTCGCGCAGACGCCGCAGCCGGATCGTGGGAAAACCCATAGCCTAATCAACCTCCTATTATTTTAAATTATTCAGTACCAACCGCACTTCCTCATCATCAGGGTACGGTTAACCGGCAGTTTTTCGTTAGCCAACGATAGCTGACTCTAAGGCTAACTGCCGATCTCTTCTTCCGTCAAATAGCAAGCGGGATCCTCTGCCCAGAGGTCGCCGTACACCATCTGAGCTCGAATCCGGCAACCGCCGCAAACCGCTTTATACTGGCAGCGCCCACAGCGGCCGGTAACTTTACTCTGTTTATCCCGCAAGGCGACCAGCAGTTCATCATCGTTATTCCACCAAATCTCACTGAACTTCTGCTCCTTGACATTACCCAGGGTGTAGTGTTGCCAGAACTGACAGGGATGAACATTTCCCTGGGGATCCACATTAGCAAACTTGGTCCCGGCCGAGCAGCCACCATGCATGTCTAATAGTTGCATAATTTCGTCTACCCGCTCGGGCGCGTGCTTCCGTAGATAGTGCAACAGATAGATGCCATCAGCGTGGTTATCCGTGGTCAGGATCTCCACCTCGACCCCGCGCCGGTGTAAATCAAGGGTTTTCGCGATGATCTGCTCCATGATCTCCCGTTTCTCTTCCCGGCTGGTATCCAGGTCCCTGATCTCTTTGCCCCGGCCGGAGTAGACCAGGTGGTACATGCAGAAACGCGGGATACCTTCTTTCTCGACGATGTCGAGAACTTCCGGCAGGTCCTGTTGATTGAACTTGTTGACTGTAAACCTGACACCGGTTTTGACGCCGAACTGCAAACAGTTATGAATCCCCTCCAGGGCTTTGGCGAATGCCCCTGGTAAGGCCCGGAATTTATCGTGAGTGGCTGGCGCCCCGTCCAAACTGATTCCGACGTACTGGAAACCCGCGTCTTTAATCCGCGCGGCGACCTCTGGCGTAATCAGGGTACCGTTAGAAGAAATCACCGGGCGCAAGCCGCGGTCAGCCGCGTATCTGCCCAGTTGGAAAATATCCTGGCGCAGCAGGGGCTCTCCTCCAGAAAATAAGAGCACTGGGACTTTCATTTCTGCCAGGTCATCGATGAAGGCAAGGGCTTGTTTTGTGGTTAATTCCCCGCGGTAATCCCGGTCCTCGGCGTTCAGGTAGCAGTGCCGGCACCGGAGATTGCAGCGGTTGGTCATGTTCCAGACCACCAGCGGCCGTTCAGCAGTAGAAAACTGCAGCATCTGTGGTGGTAACTGTCTGGAATCGCGCTGATATTTGATGGCCTCGGAAACAGTAGCGGTACCACACAGCAGTTTCGTACAACCAATCATTTAAGCAGTACTCCCTTCTTGAGTAAACTTTAACTCACTCCTGCGCCCCATCTGAACCATAATACTCCAGGATCGCCTGCAACAGGCCGTCAATGGTATACTCCCTGGCCTCAATATCTACGGACAAACCATACTGGCGAGCGGTATCCGCGGTAACCGGACCGATACACGCAATCCGTACCCTCTTTAGCTCAGCCAAACTGATTGGTTTTAACATCGCCATAAAATTATGTACCGTGGAGGAACTGGTAAATGTTATCAGATCAATCGACCCATTGGCGAGCATTTTCTTCAAGAACTGGGCATTTCCGCTTTCCTGAACAGTGTCGTAGGCTGTAACTTCATCGACCACGGCACCCATCAAGCGCAAGGTCTCAGGGAGGACTTTCCGCGCGATTTTCGCCCGGGGCAACAGGACCCGGTCACCGGGCTGGAGTTTACCACGCAGACCCTCAGCTACCGCTTCTGCCCGAAACTCGGTGGGAACATACTCAACCTGGAGGTGCAGCCTGGCCAGGCCCTCTTTCGTCTGCGGGCCGATCGCGACCAAGCTGATTCCTTTGAGATCTCGAATATCACGTTGCTTGACCAGGAGTCGGTCAAAAAACGACTTCACCCCGTTGATGCTGGTAAATACGATCCACCGGTACGAATCGATTTCATCGATGGCGCGATCTAGATCCGCCCAGGAAGAAGGTGGAACGATTTCTATCGTTGGAAACTCCCAGGCTTCCCCGCCCAAGGCCTCAATTTTTTGGGCAAAAACGCTGGCCTGAGCCCTGGCCCGGGTTACCACGACCCGTTTACCAAACAGCGGCTTTTTCTCTAACCACTGCAGTTTCTCACGCAGGCTAACCACTTCTCCAACAACAATCACCACTGGCGATTTGAAACCATGCGCTTCCGCTTTGGCCACGATATCACTAAGCGTTCCAACCAGGGTTTCCTGCTCCGACCGAGTCCCCCAGCGGATCAAAGCGATAGGCGTAGTGGCTGGGCGCCCATTAGCCAGCAGCCGCTGCACAATTTGGGGCAGGTTTTCCATCCCCATCAGGAAAACCATTGTCCCGAGCGCAGTCGCCAGTTTGTCCCACGCAATGCTGGTATCATCCTTGGTGGGGTCTTCGTGACCGGTGATAATGCCAAAAGTAGACGTAAAATCACGGTGAGTCACTGGTATCCCTGCGTAAGCTGGTACAGCAATCGCCGAAGTAATCCCCGGTACCACTTCAAACAGAATCCCGGCAGCAGCCAGCGCTTCAGCCTCTTCGCCGCCCCGGCCGAAGACAAACGGGTCACCCCCTTTTAACCGGGCAACAATCCGACCCTGCCGGGCCTGATCAACTAAAACCTGATTAATCTCTTCCTGTCTAAGGGTATGCCGCTCCGGCGATTTGCCCACAAAAATTAGCTCAGCATCTGGCCGGGCATAATTCAACAGCCGAGGGCTAGCCAATCGGTCGTAAATAATTACATCGGCCCGCTGGAGACACTCCAGACCTTTGAGAGTGATCAGCTTTGGATCACCGGGTCCGGCTCCAATCAAATAGACAATTCCTTTAGTCATTTCTTATCTCCCGCTCTAAAGATTTGAGAATTGCGTCGGCCCCTTGCCCCAATAATTCCTCAGCCAACTGCTCACCCAGTCGGACGGCCTCACTGACTGCTCCCTGCTTCTGCCCCCGGATCACTTGACGGCCATCCACACTGGCTACCAGGGCACGGAGCTTCAATGATTCTCCAGTAACCTCCCCATAAGCGGCGATAGGAATCTGGCAACCGCCGCCCAGGCGCTTCAATAAGGCCCGTTCCGCAGTGACAGCTATTACCGATTCAAAATGGTTAAGCAGCGTTACAACAGCTCCGATCTCGGGATCATTCTGACGAATCTCTACCGCGATCGCGCCCTGTCCCACGGCCGGCAGACAAACCTCAAACGGTAAGTACTCACTGATTCGCTCCGTTATCCCCAGCCTCTCCACCCCGGCTGCAGCCAGGACAATGGCGTCTAAAGACTGCCGGGTCAATTTCTCCAGCCGGGTGTTCAGGTTTCCGCGCAGGTCAAGGATCTCCAGGTCAGGCCGATAGTTCAAAAGTTGGGCGCGTCGCCGCTGACTGCTTGTCCCGATCCTGGCTCCCAGGGGTAATTGACGCAAGGTTAAACCCGTTGGCGAAATTAATACGTCTCGCGGATCGGCCCGGCAGCAGATGGCACCAATCTGACAGCCGGCAGGCAGTTCCGTCGGCAGGTCTTTCAGGCTGTGGACCGCCAGATCTATTTCACCTTTCAACAAGGCTATTTCCAGTTCCTTAGTGAAGAGGCCCTTATCACCAATCCTGGCCAGGGCCACGTCCAGAATTTTATCTCCCGTTGTCTTGATCGGGACGATTCGAAACCGGCCGGTCGGGTACAGCTCCCGCAGTTGGTCAACCACCCATTTGGTCTGCCACATGGCCAACTGGCTGTCCCGGCTGCCGACAACGATTTCCCGCATTTTTCGTCCCTCCTACGATTCAGCGACCACCTCAGTTTTTTCGCTGGCAGTTTTCAGTCGCTGCCCTTCGATTTCCAGATTAAACAGGTTCTGTAATACTTCGGTATACAGATGCCCCTGATGGGTAGTGGCATACCGTTTTAACTGAATTACTGGATCATGCAGTAATTGGTTAACGATCGAATTGGCTAGAGACTGAATTATTTTTTCCTCGCGTGGGCTCACCGTCCCCAGGCGATTGAAGGCCCGCTGCAGCTCTGTCTGCTTGATCCGCTCACCCTTCTCCTTCAAGGCCCGGATGGTCGGGACAACAAATAGACTGTTCAGCCAGTTATTGAATTCAATAATCTCCTGTTGAATAATTTTTTCCGCTTTAACCGCCTCTTTCTGACGCTCCATCAGGTTACTATCAACAACATGCTGCAGGTCATCAATATCATACAGGTAGACACCTGGGATATTGGCAACGGCCGGATCAATATCGCGGGGAACGGCAATGTCGATCATGAATATCTTGCGTCCCTCGCGCGCCTGCATGGCCTGTTCCACCGCTGCAGGATGCACTACGTAGTGGCAGGCGGCCGTGCAACTGATCACAATGTCCGCCCTCTCCAGGTAGCGACTAAGCTGGTCGAATTTAACCGCTACACCACCAAACTGAGTCGCCAGTTCGACGGCTCGCTCGTACGAACGGTTAGACACCAGGACACTGACCACGCCATTGGCTACCAAATGTCGGGCCGTCAATTCACTCATTTCACCAGCACCAATGATCAGGGTCGTGCATCCGTCCAGCCGGCCAAAGATTTGTTTGGCCAGCTCTACCGCAGCGTAGCTGATTGACACCGCGTGGCGGTCAATTGCCGTCTCTGTCCGCACCCTCTTGCCGACCGTGATCGCTTGCTGAAACAGGGTGTTCAAAACGCCGTTGCTGGCGCCATACTCACAGGCCAGTTGGTAAGCCTCCCGGACCTGACCCAGAATCTGAGTTTCGCCAATGATCATTGAGTCAAGACCAGCGGCGACGCGAAAAAGATGCGCAATAGCATCGTGACAGGTCGGACTGTATAGATACTGTTTTAGTTCAGTCATATCCACTCCAGCGACCCGCGCCATGACCTCACGGATCCCCGCCAGGCTTCTTTCGATATCCGTTACCGCCGCGTAAATTTCCGTTCGGTTGCAGGTCGATAAAATCACGACGCCCTCAACACTGGGCAACTGCTTCACTTCAGCCAGCCTTTCCGACAGAGCAGCGGCAGATATAGCCAGTCGTTCCCGTACTTCCACGGGTGCTGTTTTGTGGTTTAATCCGACAACGACGATAAACATTGCGCTACCCGCTCCTTCACCAAATCTACTTTTCCCTCTTTAATTAAGGTGATCAGGTCAAGCTCTACCAGTTGGTTAAAAATATACCTTCTTTGGGCCGGATCGGCTATCCTTTCGAGAACTTCGACCCGGGCTTCACCCAGGATATCCACCAAAATACCGTACTCCGGTCCAAAGCGTGCCGCCAGTTCTTCCCGCAGCTTCCTGGCCAACAGCGGGCTCTTCCCCTCAGTCGAAATACTGATACACAGCGATCCCCGTCGGATGACAGAAGGCACATAAAATGAACAATACGTCGGATCATCCACCACGTTAACCAGGATCTTTTGCGTTTGCGCATCGTGCGCTACCTGCTGGTTAACCTGTTCATCGTCGGTCGCACTGATCACCAGAAAAGCGCCATCCAGGTCACCCGACCGGTAAGGACGTTGGTGATAGGTGATCAACTGCCGTCTGGATAAGTCCGCCAGTTCTGGCGTAACGTGGGGGCTGATCACGGTGACAGCCGCCCCACACTCCAGGAGCGAGGCAACTTTTCTGGCCGCCACCTGACCACCACCCACAACAACACATTTTTGCCCCTCAAGTCGTAAATAAACCGGATACAAATGGCTCATACCTCTACCTCTCGCCACAATCAAAGTACGCCGGGGTCCCTTGTCTTATGTCTTAGCGACATTATAACAAAAATGATTCGCCATTGTATATTGTATATTGTCCCCGCTGGTATCTTGTTTTTAGCAACAGGCAGCCTCTGTGTATGGTCAGTTAGGCTTTCTTTGGATTCTCCGGTTCGCTTTCATTGTCCTCGTTCCGGGCCTTGCGAAATTCTCCCAAACCTCGACCCAGGGCACCGCCAACCTGGGGTAGTTTGCCAGGTCCAACAATGATCAGTACAATCAGCAGGATAAGAATCAATTCCCAGGGTCCAACACTAAAAGGTAACAAACCAAACATTCTCAGCCCTCCTGTCTAGTGTAAGAGTTTTTTTTGGAGACTATCATTAACATATCCCTCACGCTCAGCCAGCATGTCCAGATAAATCGTTTTGACATCTTCCAGTTCGATATTGTTAAGCGGTCCACCCTTCTTCTCGTCATAAGTTTTAATATACCCCTTGCATTTTTCGCAGACATAAACCTGGTGGGCGTCGTATCCTTCCACAGTAAAGAAACGGATACTCTGATGGTCATCATTACCACACTGCGGACACGCCAGATGTCGGTACAGCCACTCGGTAGAACAATGCGGGCAAAACATTACCCGCTTGCCGTCTTCTTCCCGCAGTTTTGAAATTGAAGCTTTCTTCCCGCACACGGGGCAAACATCCTTCAACCAGCGTTCCTGATCAATATATGGGGCCAGGACCAGTGCCGCCCCCCGCATAAATGGCCGCACGGCATGCTCGGCCAGCAGGAAAAACAAACTAGAATTGACACCCAGTCGTGCCGCCTTACCGGCCAGATATCCTTCGTCCTGCTGTACAGCCCTCGTTGCCAGCTCACCAAAATCCAACTCGTTCTGGGTAGCCAGAATCCGCTCAATTTCCTCTCTGACCGGTGGCCGCTGTTCAGCCAAAAACTCGGCCATCTGGCGCCAAACTCGCGCGAACACCGGCGGCTCAATCCCCAAATGCACAATCTCCAGCCATGGTTTACCCTGGTACTGGTGCTGAAATGCCTGAGCTTCATCAATTTGCCACTGGGGTTTAACCAACAGCTCGCCAATTTCTGTCTGGAGTTTAATGAGAGCCTGATAGAATTCGATCAATTCGACAGGCATAACTACGGGCGGGTTTTTAGACACCTCAGTCCCTCCTTACTTTTCTTTCACTAATTTGTCCTTGAGCTATAAACAATATTTATAAGCCATAAATAATTTATTTAAAACAGGTAAGTATAAATAAGCCTTAACTTTACTTCCCGTTCGCTTATAATTACGTTCAATTCTCTCTCCATCTGCATATATCCTTCTTTTAACCTGAAAAAAGAAGTGCTCCGTTGATCGAAAAACAGTTAGAAAAGTAAAGGAAAAAGAAGGGAGTAACGCACTGGTTACTCCCTCTCGATTTTTAAACTGTTGCGGTCATGGGTTTATTTTCCACCGGTTACTTTTTGATACCACTTGGCATGGTGGTGAGCCGCCCAATCCGCCCGAACAGTACCCCGCAGCATCCCCTGCAGCGACTCGCGCGATCCTGGGTGCAGCGAACCAAGGTAGGCGTGCATACAAACCATGGTCGTGGCCAGGATCATGCAGATGTCATGGGTTGGGTAAGCAGCCCGGATCAGCCAGACCGGGAAGGCCTGGGGGAACCACATGATGTAACCACTAATCGCCAGCAACACACAGGAAGTAGTGGTTACAACCGAATTCATCTTCTCCCCACCGTTAAATTTGCTTTGGGGTGGAATCTCGACCGGAAACCCAAAGAACTCTAGCGGGAAGATCATGACAAACTTCAGGTCATCCTTGGTAAAGTTAAAAACATCTTTCCACCATTCGATAAAGCCCTTCGGGTTAGCAATCAAACACACCAGTGGAATCGCCGTGTAGAACACCGCCATGATCCGGTGAATCTTACCGGCTGTGCTGTAGCCACCGAACACTGGAGCCAGAAAGCTCAACGATGGGGAGAAGAGGGCCAGGCCGGTGAACAACAGAACTAAAAAGGTAACCGTGTGCCCCCAGTGCGCAATACGGGCACTGGCACTGAACCGCAAGACACGCTCTTTAACTCTAGTGGCCATGGGTCTTCCCTCCTTTGGCCTTGGAATTCATGAGATTGATTAATCGGGTGCTGAAGAAACTTCCGATGGCTCCAGCTGCAGCCAAGCCGATCAGCCAGCCGCCATATGGCTGCACAACCCTCTGCCACAAGCCAACGTGCGCCGGCACCTGTGGATTAGAAGGTAACCCATACTTCTCCGGCTCGTCCGCCAGAACATAGAGCACGTTCAGTCCGCCCAATTCCTTGACCCCATAAACGTTGGCCTTGGGGTTTGTCGGTTTTAATTCGTTAATCCGCTTCTGGGCGTAAGCCAACAATTCATCCCGTTTACCATACATAATTGCTCCAGTCGGGCAGGCTTTGGCACAAGCAGGGATTATGCCAGCAACCATGCGGTCATAACAGAGCTCACACTTAGTGGCTTTATCAGCCTGTTTATCATACTTAGGCACCTGGAAGGGACAGCTGTAAACACAGTACTGACAACCAATGCATTTGTCTTTATCCCGAATCACCGCGCCTGTATCCGTTTTCATCAGGGCCTGACGCGGACAAACCTCCACGCATACGGGATGTTCACAGTGCATGCACTGGTGCTTACGGAAGTACCACTTGATCTGGCCATCCTTTTCCTCATACTCGTTGAACATAACCACGGTATAAGTATGGGCCATTAAATCAGGATGGGTCTGGTAAGTCCCTTTGAATGGCGTGATCTCCGCCTTCAACTGGTTCCACTGCTTACAGGCCACCTGACAGGCGCGACAGCCCGTACACTTGGTGACGTCAATCAAATTAGTTAACTTAGCCATTATTTCGCCCTCCTTACATCGCACAGCCATGCTTTGTATTCGGGGATCATGGTGTTGGCGTCACCAATATGCGGCGTCAACTTGTTGGCCGAATCGCCCGTAGCCACACCCTTGAAGCCAAAGTGCCACAGGACCCCAATTTGCTCGACTTTCTTGCCGTTGAGATCAAACGGCTTGACCCGCTTGGTCACCAATGCGTAGGCCCTCATTTCACCCCGGGTGGTAGAGATAATGACCTCATCTCCATTGCTGATCCCTTTAGCCTTGGCCAGCGATTCGCTCATTTCCACATAGACATTGGGCGTTAACTCGGCCAGCCACGGCAAGTTTCTCGTCATTGCCCCGGCTTGCCAGTGCGACGTCACCCGATAGGTGGTGCCAATAATTGGGTACTTGTCAGGCTTACCCTGTTTATCAGGTTCCCAAACCTTGATGGTCGGGTTGAACTGGACCTTACTCATAATATTTTGGACCGGACTTTCCCACGGCTCATAGTGCTCGGGGAATGGACCTTCCTTCATTTGGGCCTTATTAGCAAACAGACAACCCACACCCTCAGGCTTCATGATATAGGGAAGGTTTCCACCCGGTTCATTGGGCGCAGTCGTGGCTTTGAAGTCAGGAACGTCTAAGCCAACCCACTTGCCCTTTTCGCCTTTAGAAGCATCACCCTTGGTCGGATCCCACCAGATGATTTTCTTGGCCTCACTCCAGGGCTTACCTTCCAGGTCAGCCGAGCAGCGGTTGTACACAATCCGGCGGTTCGCCGGCCAGGCAAAGGCCCAGTTCAAGTAGGCCCCGATGCCGGTTGTATCGACCGTATCACGCCGTTTGGCCAGATACTTGCCTTCTTCTGGGTAGATTCCACCCCAGATCCAGATGCCGCAGGCTGTTGATCCGTCTTCTTTAAGCGCCCCAAAATTCGGTAGTGGTTTACCCGTCGCGACTTCGTAGCCGTTCATTTCTTTGACGATCAGGTCGATTTCTGGCTCGTGACCATGGCCATAGTCCCAGGTCAGGTCCAGAATCGGCCGGTCTTTGGGGTCGGTGCTGTTGGCGTACTGCTTCTTGACCCGCCGCATGATCTGGTCGATGATCCACAGGTCGGGCTTGGATTGACCGATCGGCTCAACCGCCTTCCAGCGGTACTGAATCCACCGGCCGCTGTTTGATACCGTCCCTTCTTTCTCATAAGAACCACAGGCCGGCAACAGGAAGACTTCCGTCTTGATCTTGGTCGGGTCAGAACCCGCCTCGGTTTGCCAGAAAGCTGAAGTCTCAGTTTCCCATAAGTCAACGGCTACCAGCCAGTCAAGGTTAGCCAGCGCGGCTTTTTCCTTGTTGGCGTTCGGTCCACCGACGATCGGGTTGGAACCAAAGATAAACAATCCTTTGATGCTCCCACCCTTACCGTCTTTCCCGTACATCTCTTCAAAGAGGGCAATATGGGAATAGTTCTTCTTAGCGTCCCGTTTAGGTAAATAATCGTAAGCAAAATCGTTTTCCTTGGTTGCCGCCGCTCCCCACCAGGCCTTAAGCATACTGATCAAGAACTTCGGCTTATTAGACCAGTACCCTGATTTTGGAGTTTCCTTCTCCAGATATGTCTTCAGGTCAGGCCAGTCGGTACTAGGTGAATTCAGATAACCCGGGATCAGGTGGAATAACAGTGCCATATCTGTCGAACCCTGCACATTCGACTCGCCCCGCATCGCCTGTACTCCACCGCCAGGCAGACCAATGTTACCCAGCAACAACTGGATAATCGCGAAGGCCCGCACGTTTTGGGAACCAACCGTGTGCTGGGTGGTACCCATCGCGTACAGGATCGTCCCGGACTTATCGGGTTTACCAGTGGCGGCAAAAGCCTCATAAACCTTCAGGAGATCTTCCTTCTTAGTACCGGTAATTTTAGATACGGTATCCAAATCATACCGTGAATAATGCTTTTTCAACAATTGGAAAACACACCGGGGATGCTGCAAGGTCATGTCCTTCAGCGGGTTACCGTCCTTATCGACCTGATAATCCCAGGTGGTGGTATCATACGCACGGGTTTGTTCATTATACCCGGAGAATAAGCCATCCTTGAAATCAAAGCCTTCATGGATCAGGAATGGAGCGTTAGTGTAATTAACAACATAATCATGCCAGTATTTATTATTATCCAGGATATACTTAATCATCCCGCCGAGGAAAGCGATATCCGTTCCCTGACGCAGCGGCGCATAGATGTCCGCCTTTGACGCCGAAAGGGTAAACCGTGGGTCAACACAAATGATCTTAGCCCCTCGTTCCTCCCTGGCTTTGGTGAGCCACTTGAACGACATCGGATGGTTTTCCGCCGGGTTGCTGCCCATGATCAGGGCGCAATCAGTATTCTTAAGGTCAACCCAGTGGTTAGTCATTACTCCTCTACCAAATGATGGTCCCAGACCGGCGACCGTAGAGGAGTGTCAGATCCGGGCCTGGTGTTCGAGGTACACTACGCCCAGGCTGCGCATCATTTTAGATTGCAAATAAGCCTCTTCGTTATCAAGGGCCGCTCCACCAAGTGACGCGATCGCTTCCGTCCGGTTAACCACGACCTCTTTCTCTATCTCCTGGCCGGTCACCGGATCTTTAACCTTAATCTTTTGGGTCTTGATAAAGCTGGCATCACGGGTGGCTTTAACCTTCTCCGCGATCTTGTCTAAAACCCAATCCCAATCCTTTTCTTCCCATTTGTTGCTGCCGGGGGCCCGGTACAACGGCTTCTTAACGCGCTTTTCGTTGTCGTACAGCTGGAACAACGCCGACCCCTTACTGCACAGCGAACCCTGGTTGATGGGGTTGTCGGGATCGCCTTCGATGTTGATCACTTTTCCACCGGCAGCGTAGACTACCGCGCCACACCCACATCCGCAGTAGGGGCAAATCGTTGGCACCGGCTTCACATCTTTAATGCGCAGCCCTTTGACTTCCGCAGCCGCCGCCGACAGGTCGAAGCCAAGGTTCATCACCGCAAAAGCAGCCGCGGTTGCCCCCGAGATTTTCAAGAAGTCTCTCCTTGAAACCTTCACTACGTCTTCTCTCCTTTCGTCCCTTTCTGGCCATGCATAAAAATGTCAGGTCGCGATAGCGAAACATCACCACCTTTCTTGGACAAAATATTTTTTAAATCAGAATTTTACCATATTTAGCCATTCTTGCTAATTAACCCCAGTTTGTTGGTGTTAATAAGCACTTACTATAGATTTTCTATGTGACATTGAAAATTCCTGCCAGGTAATAACAATTTTTTTCGCAGAATGCCTATCTTGATAAGACAATTCTTAAGCCAGAGGCAGATTCCCTCCTGGCAAAAGAAGCATGCCTGAGCAACGGCACGCTTCTCGATTCTAGACTGAGATCAATTTTTCTCATCTATCGCGGGTAACCCCCCTTTCGGTGCGGGTAACTCCCGCCCACCTTCAGCTGAAGCCGGGGGTATGTCCTCGCTGGTCACATCCTCCTCATCAAGCAGGATTTCTTCTTCAGCAGCCTTCCTTTTGGCGCGAATAAAGCGGGAGACAATGATACTGACTTCATAGAGAATGTACATCGGTAGCGCCATCATTGTTTGTGAGATCGGGTCCGGGGTTGGGGTTAGGACAGCCCCAATGATAAACACAATCAGCAAAGCGTACTTTCGTTTGGTGGCTAGAAATTGCGGAGTAATTATTCCAAGACGGGTTAGAAACATCACTACCAATGGCAACTCAAAAACCAGTCCAAATGGTATGAGGAATGAAACAGCAAATGATACGTATTGACTGATGGTGATCATCGGTTCCAGATCGCCCGAGATGGTTAGGAGAAACACCGTCGCCACTGGGAACACTGTAAAATAGGCGAAAACTATTCCCCCGGCGAATAACATAATGGCAACTGGCATCAAGATTAGAATGTACCGTCGTTCATGCGGATAAAGCGCTGGTGAGACAAATCGCCACAGCTGCCAGATAACCACGGGGAACGCCAGTACGATACCTCCATATAACGCCACCTTAATTTTGGTGAAGAAACCCTCCGTAACCCCGATAAAGATCAGGTGCAGGTTCAACTGAGTAATCGGCCGTTTAAGGAGAGCGAGTAGCCGGTCACTATAGAAGAAGGCAACAACAGTCCCCACCAACACCGCCAACAAACTAATAATCAGGACGCGCCGCAACTCTTCGAGATGTTCCATGAGCGACATAGTCTTTTCGTTCACATTTAAGCCCCCTTAAAGCAGCAAATCTACCGTCTAAAATTTCCTGATATTAATAAAGTCAGCGAGCTCGGCCAGGGTCTGCCGGGTTGGCACAGCCGGAAGGTGTTCTAGTTCAGCTTTTGCCTTTGCCAGGTAAGCCTGGGTGACCGCAAACGAATAGTCAACACCGCCGGCAGCAATCACCAGCTCAATAATATCCTCAACGTCCTGGTTTGTTTTCTTTACCTTGGCTACCAGCCGCTCCAATTGCCGGCGGTCGGAACTGGTCCGCAGTGCCCGGATAATGGGCAAAGTAATGATTCCCTGCCGAATATCGCTGCCCACCGGTTTTCCCAAGGTCTTTTCGTCTGCCGTTAAATCCAGAATATCATCAGTGATTTGGAAGGCCATGCCCAGGTAATGGCCGTAACGCGTCAGGGCCCAGATCACCCGTTCTGGGGCGCCACTAACCATGGCACCCAGTTGACAACTGGTCGAGATTAACAGAGCGGTCTTCCGCTTAATTCTCAACAAATAATCACGCACGCTCTGCCGGGTATCAAAAGCAGTAGCGATCTGTTGGATTTCTCCCTCGCACATTTCTACACTCACATCGGCCAGGATTTTTATAATCCGGGGGTTATTGTACTGGGATACCAGAGCAAGCGATTTCGCAAACAGATAGTCTCCCGTGTGGATAGATACACGATTACCCCACTGGGCTTTCACCGTTGCCACCCCGCGGCGAGTTAGCGAAGCGTCGATCACGTCGTCATGCACCAGGCTAGCCATGTGGATCATCTCAAGGGCCATCGCCAGCGGCAGTAAACGCTCAAGCGAATGCTGACAAAGCCGCCCGGCCAAAAGAACAAAGGCAGGTCGTAAGCGTTTGCCTCCTGCCTGCAGTAAATGCGTGGAAGTTTCCGTAAGCAGAGGATTAGGGGAGCCAACACATTTATACAGTTCTCGGTCAACTACCGCCAGGTCATTCTGGATTTCCGCCAATAGACCAATGCCTTGCATTCACTATACACCTGCTTAAAGAAAAATATAAATATCTTGTACATTCAAACTTTTATTCGTTATGGGTATTCAAATTCCTTCTCATCGTTGGTGATTTCCAGCCACCGCCTGAACAGGCGGTGCTCGATACCCAGCAGGTCGAGCACTCGCCCCACCAGAAAATCAACCAGATCATTGATCGTCCTGGGCTGATGATAAAAAGCAGGCATGGCTGGAACCACGTGCACGCCTAACTCAGCCAGGGTTAACATATTACGCAAGTGGATCGCGTTGACCGGGGTCTCCCGCGGCACCACGATGAGCGGTCGACGTTCCTTCAGCATGATGTCAGCCGCCCTTTCCACAAGGTTTGACGATAAACCATGGGCAATAGCGGCAACAGTAGCCATACTGCAAGGGATCACCACCATTGCGTCGGTTCGCGTAGAACCACTGGCGATAGACGCGCCGACATCGCGGTAATCAAAATACTGCCACCCCAGTGCCGTCACCTGGCTACCGAAGTAAGCCGCTAATTGTTCTTGAGCCGCTTCAACCTCACGGGGAAAAACCATCCCCAGTTCTTTACTCAATACCTGCCGTCCCGGGTCAGTGATGATTAAGTAGACAGTATGCCCTTTGCCGGCCAGCACCTCCAGCAACCGACGACCGTAGATTGAGCCACTGGCACCGGTAATTGCCACAATTATTTTGGACAAATAAAAGCCTCCTTTAGCTACTTGAACATATCAACCAAGGTAAAGACAAAAATAATTGTACTGACATAACGATTCAGGCGAAAAGCCGCCGTATTCATCTTCGACAGGTCACCAGGGGAAACAAGTAAATGTTCGTAGATTAACACTCCCGCAGCAATCCCGACACCCATGTAGTACAACCAGCCCAGGCCTAGCGTAACTCCCACCGCCACCAGCAACAAGACAGTAAACAGATGGAATCCCGCGGTAATCTGCAAAGTTCTGGCCGTGCCAAAACGGGCCGGCAGAGAATACAGTCCTTCTTGCCGGTCAAATTCCTCATCCTGGCAGGCATACATAGCGTCAAAACCTGCTACCCACAAGGCGACAGCCGCCCCCAGCAGGATGGCTGGCCAATCAAATCTGGCCGTGATGGCGATCCAGCTCCCGACCGGCCCCAGCCCAATCGCGAAACCCAGGACCAGGTGACAGGCCCATGTAAACCGCTTTGTATAAGAATAGATTACCAGGACAAAAACTGCCGCCGGTGCCAGCTTTAAACAAAGCGGGTTCAAATGGGCCGCCGCGATAAAAAGTAAAGCCAGGGATAAAACGATGGCTAGATAAACAACTGGCAGACCGATCAACCCCCGGGGCAAAATCCAGTTGGCGGTGCGGGGATTGCGCGCATCAATGTGCCGATCAATCAACCGGTTCAGGGCCAGGGCTGCCGTTCGGGCACCAACCATAGCGGCGGTGATCCACCAGAAATCATGGGCAGTCGGCACGCCACCAACCGCTAAAAATGCCCCTAAATAAGCAAAAGGTAATGCGAACAGAGTATGCTCAAAATCGATCAGCCGTAAGAAAATAACTACCTTATTCCAGCCCATATTCCTGCCACTTTCTATCGACCAATTCTTTAATCTCAGGTAACATGATGATCTCATCGGGCCATTCACGCGGGTGTCCCTCACTCGCCCATTTTTTGGTGGCGTCGATGCCCATTTTCGCCCCCAAATGCGCCAAAGGTGAAGAATGATCCAGAGCGTCAAGCGGGCCATCCACCACCATCACGTCCCGCCGAGGATCAACGTTATTAAAGACTTTCCACATAACTTCAGAAATATTATGGACGTTAATATGTTCGTCTACCACAATTATAAACTTGGTGAACATCATCTGCCCCATTCCCCAGATGGCGCTCATGACTTTCTTGGCGTGTCCGGGATAACTCTTGCGGATCGAAATGATCGCACAGTTGTGAAATACACCTTCCAGGGGCAGGTTCATATCAACCACTTCTGGCAGGTTAAGCTTGAGCAGAGGTAAAAAGATTCTTTCCGTTGCCTTACCAAAAAAACAGTCTTCCATCGGCGGTTTACCCACAATGGTCGTAGGGTAGATCGGATTACGACGGTGTGTCATGCAGGTGATGTGAAAGACTGGATAGTAATCGGCCAGAGAGTAGTACCCAGTGTGGTCACCAAAGGGTCCCTCCAGCCGTCTATCTTCAGGGTCAACATAACCCTCCAGCACGATCTCCGCATTGGCTGGCACCTCAAGATCAACCGTCTCGCACTTAACCAGCTCCACCGGCTGTTTACGCAAGAATCCCGCAAACAGCATTTCGTCAATATCTTTAGGCAGCGGGGCTGTGGCTGAGTAAATCACGGCGGGATCACTCCCCAGGGCTACCGCCACTTCCATGGCTTTCCCCTGCCGGCAGGTTCGCCTATAGTTTTCTGCCCCATCATGGTGGATATGCCAGTGCATCCCCGTAGTCTGGCCGTCATAGACCTGCAGCCGGTACATCCCCACGTTGCGCCGACCAGTTTCCGGATCTTTGGTAAAAACCATCGGCAGAGTAATAAACTTGCCTCCATCACCCGGCCAGCACTTTAAAATTGGTAGTTTGTCCAGGAATGGTCCTTCTTTAACAATAACTTCTTTACATGGTCCAGACTTAACCAGCTTGGGTAGGAAGGAAGAAACTTGGGCCAGTTTGGGCAAAGTCCGCAGCTTGCCCAATAAAGACGTAGGAACCTCCATTTGAATAAAACTTAATATTTCATCTGCTATTTCCTCCAGACTGTTCACCTGAAGGGCCAGGTTCATCCGTTCGTACGAACCAAAGGCATTAATTAACACCGGGAAGTCCGAACCTTTGACGTTTTCAAATAAAAGAGCCGGACCGAATTGTTTAGAAACTCGGTCCGTAATCTCCGTAATCTCTAAGACTGGGTCCACTTCGGTCGTAATTCGTCTTAACAAGCCACGTTTTTCTAACACCTGGATGAATTCCCGCAGATCCTGATACGCCATCAGTCGTCACAACTCCTTCATCGACAGGATGTTAACCCGCCAAAGTTTGAACCATCTGTCCGCGAGGGCTGGCCAAAATTTTTAATCCCGCTTCCAGCATTTCCCGCCCCCAATCGGAAGTCACCTGGGTGATTCCCCGCCGCGCTTCTTCAATGTACTGGGCAAGTAACTGCCCATCCAACTGTCGCTCGCGAATCCCGAGGACCATCCCTAGATTTTCTCCGACCCGGATCAGGTTAAGAATCTGTTCATCCGCTGCCCCAGCCAGGATTGCCCCGATCCGGCACGCCGCACCAAATAAAACAGCAAACTCCCGACGTAAAATTTCTAGCTGGATTTCCAGGTTGATCCGCCCCGTTTTCTCCGCCTGGAGGCGAACCATAGCGGCCTCATTCATTTCACAAATCACCCCCGCCAGCCACGGGAGCATCTCCACACAATCGGCTTCACACAACAGGCGCAGCACTTTCCCATAAATATAATCCCCGATCAGCACGGAAAATTGGGACCTTTCTCGATCAGCCACCAACGGATCGCCGTTCAACCTCTCACCATCATCAGGGACCTCATTGTGGATCGAAGCAGCTAAAAACATCATTTGCACTACACCAGCCATACACGTCACCCGCGGGTGGGTATAGCCATAGGCCCGGGCACTGAGAATGACCAGAGCAGGCAGTACCAACAGGGGAGTAGTATCTAAATCCAACTCCAAAAAATTCGACACTGGCCCTGTCTTCAGTTGCAGTTCCTTGTTCATCCGCTGCTTGACTAATAATAGTTCTGGCCGCAAGGTTTCCCAGACACCGGGCATCAATACTCCCCCTTTTCCATACAGCAGTATGCTATTCTACATTTTCGTACAAAAATCCTGCCCTGACAACCCCAATCACCTGGGAATATTTCTCATTTATATTTCCCGCACAAAAAGCAATAAGCCCGAACACTCCATTCTTATCATCGTGTTTGGGCTCACGCTAACCTTTATTCATTTTACTGTGGGCTAGAATAAATATCCCTCCTATAAATTTACCGCTACCTTATGAGGAGTTTCCATAATTCCGCGCTTCATTTCAGTAGCAGTCATGTGACCCGCTTGGAACTTATCAACCAGGTAGTTGCAAGCATCCCAAGGATCCACTCTGTCCCCACAGGTAAATACATCCACCGCCGCATAACCCAGTTCCGGCCAGGTGTGTATCGCCAGATGGGATTCCGAAATAACGACAACCCCACTGACCCCCTGGGGACTAAACTTTTGAAAGACATACTCGCGGACCTCAGCGCCTGCTTCCAGAGCCGCATTAATCATAATTTCTTCGACTTTTTTGATGTCATTTAGAACATCAAATCTGCAACCATAAATTTCGGCTAAAATGTGGCGGCCTAATGCACTCATGGTCATCCTACCTCCCTTATTCGAGAAAATACGATGGAATTTAAATCCTGAACAAAAAAATGTTCGGAATCCAAATTCCAATCAAATTAAATTTTAGCACATTCTCACTCTTTGTCAACGAAATTTTCAACTTGATTTTTTCCCATAACTACGCGGTTTTTCAATGTTCCAATACCCTCGATTTCTACCACAACTTCATCTCCGGGCTGTACCGGCCCAACACCGCTGGGAGTGCCCGTAAGCAGAACATCACCAGGCAATAACGTCATAATATGCGATACAAAACTGACCAGTTGGTTAACGGAAAAAATCATCTGCGAGGTGTTCGAGAACTGTTTTCTTTGCCCATTTAGGGTTAATGAAATCGCCAAACTCTGTGGGTCGACATCAGTGACAATAAACGGTCCTAAAGGACAAAATGTATCAAATGACTTGGCCCGGGTCCACTGGCCATCTTTCTTCTGCAAATCCCTAGCCGTGACATCATTGGCACAGGTAAAACCAAAAATCTTCTGGCTAGCCTCGTTGACCGACACCGCACGAGTAACTTCTTTAATGATTACTCCTAGCTCAGCCTCGAAATCGACCCGCCGGCTCATCTTGGGATAAACAATGTCATCGTCGGGTCCAATCACCGTAGTCGGCGGCTTTAAAAAAAGCACTGGTTCTTCAGGTGGGGTCAGGTTAAACTCCCGGGCGTGATCGGCGTAATTCAGCCCGACACAGATGATTTTGCCAGGTAAACATGGAGATAATAATCTCACCTCCTCTAGTTTATACGATTGACCGGTCAGTTGATACTCACCAAACATGGAACCCTCGATTCTTTCAACCCGTTGCCCTTCCACTACTCCATAATACTCTTGATTTTCAGTTTTGAACCTGGCCCAACGCATTCAAGCTCCCCCCTTGTATTTTCCGCTCACGCTGATAGACTGCCGGTAGCATCTCCATTTTGAGCGCGTTCAAACAACTGGTACCACCTAATTTTACCACAAGTAGGTCCACCTGACTATAATATTCAATAAGTTTTAGTTTGGTTTGAATATTTCTTTGGGATTAGGAGAATTCTTGTGTAGATGGGCTTTGTTTACGCCGTCGGAGGGGTAGTGTATTGAAAAGCCAACTGAGTCACTTATTCATTGGGTTAGCCGTTTTAATCATTGGAATTATCCAAATCGTTACCCTAAAAATCGGAGCGCTCATCATCCATGATGCGATCGATTTTCGGCTTCATCGCTTTGGCTGCCTTCGCTTAGTTATGGCCGTGGTTTTAGCCATACTAAGCATCTGGTTGCTCTGGGAGACGCTGTTTTGAGAAGACAAAAATAATGAAAAACCCTTCTCCAACCGAGAAAGGCTTAAATTCAAATAAACTATAATTCAATAATTTGGATACTAATCATATACTTAGCTTCGCTATTCAGAATTAAGCCCAATTTTTCCAGGCGATCTGTTAAACAACGGCCCTCATACTCTCCTTCTAGCTGCAGGGCAAACCGGTTAATCAATTTTTCCTCTATTATATGAACGGTATTGGAAGAAAGTTCTTGGGCCTGCTCTTTAGTTTTTGTCGCAGTTCGCTTCTCTCTCATTTTTGAGAAAGATAGGCCAAGTTCTTTCGTTTTCTTATAATACGTCCCCCGGGAAACATTCCATGATTCAATAATCCCCTTGACCCCAATTCGCGGATCATCCCGCCACTTGAGCAGGAGTTCCCTCTGCTTTTCTACGGGCAAAGACCCAAATTCTTCTTTAGGAATAACATTATCATACATGTTATAAACCTTCACCTCTCCTGGCTTCATATATTCTTTTCTTTGTTTACGATCCATACAATCAGCGGGCAGCCGCATCCGCCCGACTCTGCCCAGCCTTGATGCTCTGTGGCGTGCTCCACTGATAACTTTCCGTTTTTCTTTCAAGTCTTGTGCCCAAAATTGCTCAAACTGATCTTGCATCTTAACTTAAATCACCAATAAATATAAATATACAACCTTAACATTCTTATTATTACCAAAAGAAATAATAATTATAGTTTCTTAACAAAAAGTACTATTATAACCGATTGGCAGTTATCAGTTTTGGTTTAGAAATATCAAGGGTGACTGAATAAACAGCCACCCTTTTTGTTTACTCTTATGCCCTGTCTGAGAAAAAGCAGAAATAAAATTAAAATAGAAATGGTCGGAGCGAGGTGATTTGAACACCCGGCCTCTTGCACCCCAAGCAAGCGCTCTAGCCAAGCTGAGCTACGCCCCGACGCATCAGTTATTTTACCAGGAAAGCACCCTAATGTCAAGGTCAAGTCCCGGGTTGGTGGTGTGTTCATTCTGTGATAATGTCACCTTGAAATATTCTCTTGAAAATGTCACTTTGGTGTTTTTTTCCGGTTATTTACGAGAGGCAACAATACAAAAGCAAAAAACTCTCCGTGAACACCTAGAGCGCTTGCGAAATTCTGAAGTAAAGCCATACGATTAACGAATAAAATAACTCATCAACTGGTGGCCATGCTCAAACCTGAGCCCCGTTGCCCGGGCAGAGTCTTCGTCAAAACCACTAACCCCGCTGCTTAGCGGGCGGGATTTTTGGTAAATCAAGAAAGGTACTTCTTCCGCCACGTGGGTACGTACGCTCAAGGGAGTTGGGTGATCCGGCAGGAGCAAAACCTTATAGTCATCATACTCTTGCAAGCCATCCAGGAGTACTCCCAGTACTTTTTCATCAACCTCTTCGATGGCCTTGATCTTTGTCTCCAGTTCACCTCGATGGCCGGCCTCATCCGGGGCCTCAATATGTATGTAGACAAAATCTTGGCCCCGCTTAAGTTCAGCAAGCGCAGCCAGAGCCTTGCCTTTGAAATTGGTGGTAATGTTGCCAGTGGCGCCGGGAACCTCAACCACATCTAGACCAACACACACACCTAAACCCTTGGTCAGATCAACCGCTGAGATCACCGAACCGGTTAGTTGGTACCGTTCGGCAAAACTGGTCAAAGCCGGTTTCCTTCCTTGACCCCAGAACCATAGCGAAGTAGCTGGCCGCATCCCTCGACGGACACGGGCCAGATTGATCGGGTGTTCAGGCAGGAAGCGGCTGCTTTCCATCATGAGCTTCAGCAGAATCTCGCTGCCCTCGCCTTTCGGTAGAAAGGCGGTAATCTTTTGGTCAGAAATATCATGCGGTGGCGTGAGGTCAAACTCCGCCGGACCATTTCGCCAGACCATCAAATGGCGATAGCTCACACCTGGGTAAAATTCGATGGACGGAGTGCCCAGGCGCCGATTGACTTCTGCGAGCAACTCGCGCGACTCCTCAGAACTGATCTCATCAGAGCTGTAATCGACCATGGTCTTTTGGGCATACTCAGGTTCATCCGACAGCGTCACCAGGTTGCAGCGAAAGGCCACATCGTTTTCACCCAGTGGTACCCCCATACTCGCTGCTTCTAAGGGAGAGCGGCCGGTATAGTAGACTTGGGGGTCGTAGCCCATGACCGAAAGGTTGGCCACATCGCTGCCAGGCGGCAAACCGTCCGGCACGGTTTTTACCATACCCACCTGGCCGGTGCGGGCTAAGCAATCCATATGGGGCGTTTTTGCGTATTGTAGTGGGGTGCGATCACCCAGTTCCTTGATCTTGTAATCGGCCATGCCATCAGGAACAAGCACTATGTATTTGATAAAACATTCTCCTTTCTTGTTAAGTGTGCCTTCATTGTAGTTAAACATTTCTTACAATATTTCTGCTCCCAGGGTACTGGGCAACAGTCTTTTAATGGTGCAATCTATTCCATGATCGGCCAAAGTCTTACGCATCGCCGCCTCAACATCGGCCAGATGTTCCCTGGCCAGAGCCACCACCGTCGGGCCGGCCCCGCTTAGGGCTACACCCAAAGCCCCGGCTTCTCTGGCCGCCTGGAAAACCTGGTCGAGCCCCGGCACCAACGCAGTCCGGTAAGGCTGATGCAGCCGGTCATCCATCACCTGGCTTATGAGTGCAAAATCCTGGTTTAAAAAGGCCATTACCAGCAGACAAGCACGACTGATATTAAAAACAGCGTCGACCAGTGGCACCTGCCGCGGTAAAACATTCCGCGCCGCCTGGGTGGATAGTTCAAATTTGGGGATCGCCACGATCACCTGCAGCCCTTGAGGTGGAGCAATCCGACGATAACACAGTCCCGACCCCACCTGAGCACAAACCACTATTCCGCCCAACAGAGCTGGCGCCACGTTATCCGGGTGCCCTTCCAACCCAACAGCCAGTTCCAGTAGTTGGTCCAGGGACAACCGTCGGCCGGCCAACTCATTGGCCGCCAGGATCCCACCAACTAAGGCTGCAGCACTGCTACCCAGGCCCCGTGCCACCGGGATCTGATTAGTCAGCTTTATCCCAATTCCCTGGGGATGATAGCCGGACTGGTTAAAAACTTGACAGGCCACCTGATAAACAATGTTGGTGTCGTTGGCAACAATCTGACCAGTTCCTTCTCCCTCAACGACAATCTCCAGGCCGGCCGGCGTCTCCCACATCTCCAGGTAATTGTATAAACACAAAGCCATGCCTAATGTATCAAAGCCTGGGCCAAGATTCGCTGTGGTGGCCGGTACCCGTACTCTTACCCTCCGCCCTTCATCCCCGCTTCCCGGCCGTACCGTGGACAACTAAAACTCCCCTCCTTCAACCCTGATGACGTTCTGGATTGCCCCGACCATCGACATCCCGTCTAATATCTTCAAGGCATCCTGAATGTTTTCTTCCTGGACCTCGTGGGTCACCAGCACGATCTCGGCCATCGTGCCCTCGGTACGTTTCTGGATTACTGAAGCCAGGCTGACGTTTTGGTTACCAAACACCCCGGCGATCCCTGCTAACACCCCGGGGCGGTCTTTAACCTGCAGCCGGATATAGTATTTACTCCTAATCTCACCGATTGGTTTAATACGCTTATGTTCCAGACATGTACACGATATCCGACCTGTATTCTGGTGTATCAGGTTGCGGACGACTTCCATGATATCGCTCACTACCGCACTGGCAGTCGGTTTCTGGCCGGCGCCCCGACCATAGTGCATAATCTCTCCAACAAAATCGCCACGGATAAAGATGGCATTGAACACGTCATTCACCGAGGCCAGGGGATGTTTCTGCGGAATAAAAGCGGGGTGCACGCGGACCTCAACTTCGCCGTTGTCACACTTGCCGATGGCCAGCAGTTTAACGACATACCCTAATTCCCGGCCGTACTCGATATCCTGAGGTGTGATCCGGGTAATCCCCTCAGCGTAAACGTCGGAGAAAGTCACCCGGCTGCCAAAAGCGATTGACGCCAGAATCGCCAGTTTTCGGGCCGCATCCAATCCCTCTACATCGGCAGTAGGGTCCGCCTCCGCATAACCGAGGGCCTGCGCTTCGGCTAAAACCTCGTCAAATGAGCGGCCTTCAGTAGACATCTTGGTCAGAATGTAGTTAGTTGTCCCATTCACAATTCCCATTAACATGTGGATCTGATTGGCGGCCAGACTTTGCTTCAAGGGCAGAATAATCGGGATTCCCCCACCGACACTGGCCTCGAAGTACAGATCTCGCCCGTGCTTCTGGGCCGCGGCGAATAATTCTTTGCCATGAAGGGCGATCAGGTCCTTATTGGCTGTGACCACGTTCTTTCCCCGGTGCAGGGCCTCCAGGATAAATGTTCTGGCTGGTTCGATTCCGCCCATTACCTCCACAACAATATCAATCTCGGAATCGCCGAGAATAGTTTCCGCATCGGTAGTTATTCTCGCTGGTTCAATCCCCAGCGCAGTGACCTTCTCCCGGTCCCGCTCCAGAATCATTTTGATCTCGACCGGTACACCGAGACGCTGAGCGATGTGCTGACCATTCTGGTGGAGCAGCATTACTACTCCCGAACCAACCGTACCACACCCCAGCAAACCAATTTTCACTGATTTCTCCATATTGTAACCTCCCTTTGTATGTAAAAATGACTTAGCTGCGTCCGATCAATTCTACCTTTTTTACCCCCTTCAGGTAAGCCAGGTTGGTTAGTAATTCTTCGACCTGGACAGTTAACTGGTCGGCTTCGATGGACAGGGTAGCGTTAGCCATGCCATGAAGCGGGATACCCTGGTTGATCGTGAGGATATTACCTTGTGCTTCGGCTACGGTGTTCAATACATTGGACAAGACACCGGCCTGATGTTCCAATACTAGACTGATGGTAATGATGTTATTCAGCCGCGCGTCAAAAAAAGGAAACACTCCATCTTTATACTTGTAAAAAGCACTCCGGGAAAGACCTATTCGTTCAACTGCCTCGTTAACTGTTTCCGCTTCGCCCCGACTCAACATTTCCTTGACCTGAATCGTTTTGACAATCGCTTCCGGTAAAATGTCCCGGCTGACCAGATAGAACTCCTTTTCCTTTCTTTTCAACGTCACACCCCCAGTGTCTTTCAGGGATGGATATTTATCTTTACATGGTAGACATTATAGCACCACCTCGCCGGATTGGCAACCATTTTTAAGTTTTTTTCACAATCATGTTAATAGTGCTGTAATAATCAAATATGAATTGAGAAGGACTTTCAATCTCAATGTAGAAATAACAGGAAATAACGGAATGATCTTTTGCCGGAGGTGAGAACATGAATACAATTCTGTGGGCAACTTTGATGGGTTTAATGGCGGGTGGACTCGGTACTATCTCCGGTGGCTTGATCACCGTCTGGTTTGGCCGCTTACGGGAAGGTTTATTAAGTGTGATCCTCGGATTTTCTGGTGGCATTATGCTCTCCATCATCTGCTTTGACCTGATCCCAGAAGCGATTCGGGTAGCCGGCCTACCCTATGGACTCTTGGGATTAATCGGGGGAGCGATCATGCTGACCCTGGTTGACCTGTACATCCCTCATTCACACGAAACCGCCGAAGATAAAAAATCGCACTTCATCAGAGCCGGCATCCTGCTGGCCATTGGTTTGACCATGCACTCGCTTCCAGAAGGGCTGGCAGTTGGGACCAGTTTCGCAGTAGGTCACCTTCTAGGTTTAAAATTAACTCTGATTATAGCTCTTCAGAAGTTCCCCGAAGGAATGGCCATCGCCGCCCCTCTGCTCCTGGGCGGCATTTCCCGCAGCAGAACCGTGCTGTATACTTTTCTGGCTGGACTGCCGATGGGTCCTGGCGCCCTGCTTGGCATTCTCATCGGCGGAATCTCTCCCAACATTCTGTCCGTCGCCCTAGGCTTTGCCGGTGGGACCATGCTGTTTATTACCTGTGATTCCCTGATCCCTGATGCTCATCGTCTCTCTCAGGGACATACAGCCACGTTTGGGATTGTGACCGGAGTAATTGTGGGAATTATTTTTTCCTATCTCTGGCCACTGTAAACTCGACCTGCTATATCTGATAATATTTTAGGTCACCCAACTGGGTGACCATAGATTCTTGGATTCCGTTTGCTTAATGGCTACAGCCAGACATGACAAAGCGGCCCCTAACAAGATCCGCCCTTGCGGTTTCAGGGGCCTGGTCGAGAATGGACCACTGAGATAGCTAGATGATGATACAGATAAGCCCACCGCTCCCCTCGTTAACAATGCGTTGGATTGTTTCCTGGAGCTTGGATTGTGCATTTTCCGGCATCCGGTAAAGTTTACTTTGGATGCTTTCCCGCACCAGATCGTGCAAAGTCTTACCAAAGATGTTCGACTCCCAAATCTTTTTGGGGTCTTCTTCGAAGTCGTCCAGCATGTAGCGTACCATGTCTTCGCATTGCTTTTCTGTGCCGATAATCGGAGTAAATTCCGCAGCAATATCGGCTCGAATGATGTGCAGCGAAGGAGCCTGGCCTTCAGTTTTACTCCAAAGCTTCTCCCCTGTCTGATCAGCTCGGGTTCTTCCAATACCATGTCATCCAGCCGGGGCATCACCACCCCGTAACCGTGTTCTCGCACCTCTTGCAGGGCACCTGCGACTTTATCATACTCATTCTTGGCCACGCTCAGTTCCTTGATTAAACGGAACAGGTCATGATCGCCCTCGATCCGGAAACCACAAACTTCCTCGAGCACTTGGTAAAAGAGGTATTCCATCTCTAGAATATCAATGGTCGCCACCCCAGTACCCAGGTTCATCTCCTGCAGAGTGACATCCTGGACAACATCACACTCTGACAGTTTCTCCACCGCTTGGTCGATATCACGTAGACGTTTGACATCACTGAGCGCATCCTTAACCGCAGTTTCCAGCTTGTGCCGAAGCCAGTGGTGATGGTCGAGCTCTTCCACCCACCGGGGTAAGTTTATATTGACTTCCCGAACTGGGAACTCATAAAGCGTTTCTTCCAGAATCCTAATTAGGTCATCCTGATTAAGCTGGGTACAGTTCACTGGTAACACCGGGACGTCATACTTACACTCTAATTCATTCACCAGTTCCGCCGTCTCCCGAGCGTAAGGCTGGGTTGAGTTAAGCAGGATGACAAACGGACGGTCAAGTTGTTTTAATTCCTCGACAACCCGTTCTTCCGCATCCACGTAAGCATCTCTGGGAATATCAGTGATCGTTCCATCAGTAGTCACCACGATCCCAATAGTGGAATGATCAGTAATCACCTTGCGAGTGCCGACCTCGGCCGCCTCTTGAAACGGAATTGCTTCTTCAAACCAAGGCGTCATCACCATCCGCGGTCCGGTCCCTTCTTCGTAACCGACTGCACCGTTTACGGTATAGCCAACACAATCAACCAGCCGAACTTTCGCCTTCAGCCCATTTTTGACGGTGACTTCAACGGCCTCATTAGGAATGAACTTGGGTTCTGCGGTCATGATCATTCGGCCAGCTGCGGCCTGGGGCAACTCATCCTTGGCCCGTTCTTGATCATACTGATTTTTAATATTGGGGATAACCAGCAACTCCATA
The DNA here is from genome assembly GCA_013178045.1 of Bacillota bacterium. NCBI lineage: Bacteria > Bacillati > Bacillota > Bacillota bacterium. Next base: position 147,008 of record JABLXP010000002.1, on the reverse strand, counting down.
AACTTCTTGATAAACGTCGACTTGCCGGTACGCACCGGGCCGACTACTCCGACGTAGATATCACCACCAGTGCGTTCGGTGATATCACGAAAGATGTCCACTTTCTCCATCAGCTTTCCCTCCTTCATTGATTAATGAGATGTAAAACCCGGCGGTCCCAGTCTGGTTGAAACTGTAGCTCATCCATCCCTCCCCCTTACCCAATGGATGCGAATTGCTGAAGATAAATGTCTCCTGACCTAAATTCAAGAATTTGGCATGCATTAACATTATATATATATTTTGAGTAAAGCACGAATATTACCAAAAACAAAAAAATGGCCCACCATTCACGGTGAACGTATTAAATGAAAAAACCGAATTCCTACCAAACAGGCAACAAAAAAACGGGCGGACCCGTCCGCACTGGTTCATTCTCTCCAATTGTCTGCATCACATTTACCCGTACTTGATGGTCTACCAATCTTTGCGCTCGCGGACCACTTCTTCCACTTCATGAGTCTTCAGGCGAAGCATTAAATTATCCACGGCTTCGCGCGGGTCAAGATGATAAAAAAGCACACGGTAAGTCTGGTTCGTAATCGGCATCTCTACTCCATACTTCTCGGCTAGACGGTACGCGGCCCGGGTGGTCTCGACCCCCTCGACAACCATCCCGATGCTAGCCAACACTTCGGAGAGCGACTTCCCCTGGCCAAGCTGAATCCCGGCGCGTCGGTTCCGGCTGTGCATACTGGTACACGTCACCACCAAGTCCCCAATACCGGATAAACCGGCGAAAGTTAAAGCCTCAGCCCCCATGGCCACACCCAGGCGAGATATTTCCCTAATCCCCCGCGTAATCAGCGCCGCCTTGCTGTTGTCCCCATATCCCAAACCATCAGCAATACCGGCGCTCAGGGCAATGATATTCTTCAGCGCCCCCCCTAATTCTACCCCGATAACATCTGGATTGGTATATACGCGAAAGCGCGGCGTCATAAAGACATCCTGAACATACTCAGCCACCTGACGCTGATGAGCAGCCGACACAATGGCGGTTGGTAAATCTCGGCTCACTTCTTCCGCGTGACTCGGTCCGGAGAGAACGGCAATTTGCTGATGCATGGATGCAGGTAGTTCTTGTTTGAGCACTTCCGTCAGTCGGAGCAGCGAATTTATTTCAATCCCCTTAGCTGTGTTAACCACAATCGTCCCTCGACTGATAAAAGGTCGAGCCTGGGCAATAACTCCTCTTACCGCCTGGGATGGAACTGATAACACCACCAGTTCCGCCCCAGTCAAGGCCGCCGCTATATCTGCGGTCACTCTGACCGAAGAGGGAATGGTCACCCCCGGCAGAAAGCGCTGGTTTTCCCGTGTGTGCTGGATAATCTCAACGCCGTCTTCCACCCGGCCCCACAGCCAAACCAACCACCCTTTCTTTGCCAGTAAAACAGCGAGAGCCGTCCCCCAGCTTCCCGCCCCGAGAACAGCTATCTTCCCTTTCATATATATTGCATATACCACCCTTCAAAATGAAATTATTTGAGTCTGGTTCGCCCTTCGCCGATCCGAGGCTCAGTCCCCTTACGGAGCCGTTGAATATTGGGCCGATGTCGGTAGATCACAAAGGCGCCCGCAGCAAACCCAAACAATAAGTAAGCCCAGGAGTGGGTGAAGATCCACATGAACAAAGGAGTACAAACCGCCGCGACGATCGAGGCCAACGAAACATAGCGGGTCAATAACAGGGTGACCACCCAGACCACCACCAGACTCAAAGTAACGCTGGGGATCAGTCCGAGGATAACCCCAGCGCCGGTGGCTACCCCACGCCCCCCTTTAAAACCCAGAAAAATTGACCAGTTGTGCCCGGCTATCGCTGCCAGTCCAGCCAGGATCGCTAGGACTTCGCCGCCGTAGGATCTACCTAGCAAGACTGCCACCACCCCTTTCAGGATGTCCCCAGTCAATACCATCATCCCTCCTTTCGGACCAAGAATCCGAAAGGCGTTGGTTGTACCAATGTTTCCGCTGCCGTATTTCCGGATATCAATACCCTTCAAATAGCGGCCAACCAGCAGACCAAAAGGAATTGACCCTAACAAAAAAGCGATCAGCAAGACAATGAGCTTGGACACCTAATTCTCCCTCCTTACCTTTTTCCCCCTTCATCTTCCCGACGCCGAACGATCATCCGGACTGGTGAACCCTCGAAACCAAAATTCTGGCGCAGTTGATTTTCCAGATACCGGCGGTAAGAAAAATGTAATAATTCGGGTTCGTTAACAAAAAAGACAAAGGTTGGAGGTTTCACCTGAGTTTGGGTCACGTAGAGAATTTTTAAGCGCCGGCCTTTGTCCGTTGGCGGCGGATTCAATTGGGTGGCTTCCCGGATCACGTCATTTAAGGCAGAGGTTGTAATGCGCATCGAGTACTGTTCAGCAACAAAGTCCACTAATTCCAGAATCTTGGGAACTCGCTGTTTAGTCAGTGCCGAAACATAGATCGTCGGTGCATACTGCATGAAGGCCATAGCGTCTCGGATTTCCTTATCAAACCGGTTCATCGTTTTATCATCTTTAATCAGCAAGTCCCACTTGTTAACGACGATAATTGCGGCTTTTCCTGCGTCGTGGGCATAGCCCGCGATCTTTTTATCCTGCTCAGTCACACCGACAGTAGCGTCAATCACCACCAACACCACATCACTTCGGTCAACAGCACGCAGCGCCCGGATCACACTGTAGCGCTCTGTCGGCTGGTCAATTTTGGCTTTCCGCCTCATGCCCGCGGTATCAATCAAAATGTACGCGCGGCCGTCTCGCTCAAAATGAGTGTCGATGGCGTCTCTGGTCGTTCCCGGCACATCGCTGACGATCACGCGATCTTCGCCCAGAATCGCATTGACCAGCGACGACTTGCCGACATTCGGCCGGCCAATCACCGCTACCTTGATGACGTCTTCCTCGTACTCCTCCTCTGGCGCAGCGGGAAAGTAAGCGGTCACCTGATCCAGCAGATCGCCGACATTCATGCCCTGAGCTGCGGAAATCGGGATCGGCTCTCCCAGGCCCAATTCATAAAATTCGTAATAGTTTGCTGGTTTTTGGAAGTTGTCCACCTTGTTGGCGGCCACTACGACTGGTTTTTTTGAACGCCTTAAGATATGAGCGACCGCTTCATCATCCGGGGTGATACCGGCCCGCGCATCGAGAACAAAAACGATCACGTCGGCTTCGTCCATGGCCAATTCCGCCTGCCGCTTGATCTGCAGCGACATAGGATTATCATCTTCAAAGAGGATTCCGCCCGTGTCCACCAGGGTGAACTGCCGGCCAAGCCACTCGGCATCCCGATAGAGACGATCTCGGGTGACGCCCGGGACGTCTTCAACAATGGCAACCATTCCACCCGTGATTCGATTGAAGAGAGTTGATTTGCCAACATTCGGCCGACCGACGATGGCGACAATCGGTTTGGGCATGTTAACACCTCCAAAGCCCATTCGCGCCGTTTCTACGCACCCGAATGGATCAGTCGCTACCGCAAAATCTTTCGCCCTCTTACTCGTTGGTGCTCGCGGCCTACTCCAGGGTCCGGCGGCCCCAAGACCGTTTCCACCAGCCCCTTAGCGGTGTTTTCCGCCACCCGGATCTTTACCCCCAGCCGATCGCTTAAGTCGTCAACAGTCAGGTCATCCAAGAAAACTGTTTCCCCTTGCCGCAGCATCACCCCAGGAATAATCACCTCACTTTCAGGGTCCGGCGGGTTATGTTCAAACATAGTGATCAGATCACCACCTGTCAATAAACCGGTTACCGTTATACTGGGGCCAAAGAAACGATTTTCGGCAACCCGCAGGTCCACCTGCAGGCCGTTGATCTTCCTAAGCCGGCTCACCACGCGGCTCAGTACCTGTTCCCCCAACACGCCGGTAATCACCGTAACTTTTTTCGCTGGTTGAACGGTCCGGGGCAGTCCAGCCTCAAGCGCGAAAAATCCATCGAGAAATAAACGGGCCAGGCCAACCCCGTTTTCCGTCTGAGGAAAATCATCATATTCTTCGGTAGGCGGAAAATCCTCACCAGCCAGGAGATAGATTTCATCCGATAAATACACAAACGCCTGTCCAAAGCGCTGACGATAAGCCGTCTGCCAGGTCTGGACAACCTCAATCAACTGCCTGGCCTCTGGCGGACGCAGTAGGCGCAGAGGATACAGCCCCGTGCGAAACTGGGTTAATCCCACGGGGACTATCGCCACTGACTGAACAGATGGCCAGAACTGAGCCAGATCGCGCACTGTCTGGTGCAGGTGCTCACCGTCGTTTAGCCCCGGGCACAGGACGATCTGGGTATGCATCTCAATCCCGGCACTGGCAAGCTGCTCGAGCTGCTCCCTAATACGGCCAGCTGCCCTGTTCCCCAGCATTTTTACCCTTAAACCCGGGTCTGTAGTATGCACAGATATATACAGAGGACTCAGTTTAAGTTTGATAATCCGTCGAAAATCCTTATCCCCCATATTGGTTAACGTAATAAAGTTACCCTGGAGCAACGAGAGTCGGTAATCATCATCCTTATCGTACAAAGTAGCCCGACAGCCGCGGGGTAGCTGGTCAACAAAACAGAAAACACACTTGTTTCGACAGCGTTTCAACCCATCAAAGGTCGCCGAGGCGAACCGGACCCCCAGCTCCTCATCGTAATCTTTCTCGATTTCGATCAACCATTTCTCTCCGTTAGCCTTTTCCACTTCGAGGGCCAGTTCTTCATCGGCGCAGGCATACTGGTAATCAATCAAATCCCGTATCTGGCACCTGTTCACGCGCAGCAGCCGGTCGCCTGCTTCAAGCCCAACTTCTTCGGCCAGGCTATTCGGCAGAATACCAATAATCTCAGCTACCGGTACCTCATTTGGTCTGGACATAGCCACCCCTGCTTTTCCTGCCGTCGCTAAAGTCATAAAAAGGCAGCTTATCTGCTGCACTAACTCTCTCACCATTATCCAACATTCGCCAACTTTAGTCAAGAAAACAGTTCTTCCTTAACAGCGGTCACCAGTTTGACCAGGTCCAACCGAATTTTTTCCGCGCCCCGGTTCAAAAAAAAGCGTCCCAACGCTCTCATCCGAAGTCCTCTTGTTAATAACCCACCCAGGCGGATCTCAAAGTTATTCTGCTGACTAACGTCAACCATTAATAAAATCGAAGCAGGGAGTTCAAAAATATCTAACAGACATCTCACCGTCCTGGCAATAACTTCTGCCTGATCACCAACCCCAAGGGTGTAGACTTCATGGCCGGCTTCGTCATATCCGCGGAAGATCGGTCGCCAGACTGCCTGAGTTCGATAGTTCATCTCTTGCAGTGACTTAATCCAGCGGTTAAAGCAGACTGAGTTGGGCTCCCCAATGCCACCCAGGTGGAGAGTGGCGGCTAACAACGAGCTGTTAACACCAGTGGGACAGACATAAATAATCTTCATCCAGTCTCACCTTCAGCCTGTTGTTTCACCATTTTGACCAGATTAACCATACGCGGGAAAGCCAATTTGGTCCCCCAGATGACAATCGGCCGACCGAGTCTCACCAACCCCATCCGTCGTGAAATGAATCCACCTACTTTCATTGGTAAATTTACACAGGAAAGTGCATTGACCACCATCAGGTCTTTGCCGGTGATTCCTATCAGAGCGGCAATCCCCCGGACAATCGGACCAAACTTGTCACCGAGATTTCGTTTACCCACAGCGAAGACTTGATTTCCCTTTTCATCCTGCCCCATAAAGTGAAGAATCCCGTGGTCACCCAACGTGGTTTCATCATAATACGGTAATCGGAGCAATTCCTCGGTTGTCGGCTGACGGTCAACAGACAAGAAGCCCAGGTGAATACCAGCTACAGTAATTGAAGAATGGGAACCACCGTAACAGTGATAAATGATCTTCATCGGTTGCTCCTAATGTCTGACAATAAGATAGACCCCGTTTTCCAGGTCGTGGACATTTCCACCCAAAATCCGACTTAGGTATAAGGCTAAACGCTCTTGTTCCTCCTCATCCCGGGCAATAAACACCGGCACGCTGCCGCCAACCAGGTGCGGCTCACGCGTCACCACCGCCTGGAGTTGATCTTTAATCAACACTTCCATACTTCCACCACTCTTTTCTATCCTTATTAATCAGGGATAGTTTGTTAGCTTGTGGTTCCTCCAGAGTATCTCTCAGTCAGCTGCCGAACGGCTAACCCGGGTCGATAAGGGCATTCGTTTTGCGCTTTCCAGAACCGGCACTCGACCAACGGCCTCCACCAGACACTCGATGTCAGGCTCGTTTGGCAGAAGGAAAATCGCGATTTCCCCAGTGTCAATATCTTTGCGGGCCAGCGGGTTAAACTCGGGTTCGCCAATTTCTTTTTTTGAACCAAGTAACGCCGCGGCCACATGGAGAATGGCCTGGCGCTGACCAACTGTATTGAGGGTTGCTCGGGCGTTATCATCTTTAGGTTTGAGGACCACGCCCAGACCCTCTTTTAGTATTTTCTCCCGAAACGCTGGCAGGCCGACATTCATGATGACGATTTGATTGACTTTGAGAAAGGCCCCGTCAAAGTGTACCTGACCGGGGACCACCTCGGCGATGTCGCGGACCCATTCGCCCCGCATCAGCCGTCCGAAAAACAGGATCAGGATAATTCCTGTCACCACCCCTGGTACCCAGCCCAGGAAATAAGTCGCCAGACTGGTCCCCAGGGCCGTGGCCATCACCAGATAATTGCGGGCTTCAAAAACACGGGCGATCCCCTCAATGTAATCAAACCCGCGCGGCACTAATTCCATCTGATCCAATCTTGAGAGAGTCTCGCGCTCAATGTTCCGCACTTCACGGAACTGCTGGGCAGCCAGGGCCAGGAACGTCACCGCGGTGTAATCGGGTTTGGCGATAGCCGGCACAGCGACTGCCCCGAGGGCAGCCGCGATAAAGCCGAGCGACAGATGAGTCACAAAACCATGGGGATAACTGGGATATTGTCGGTAATCAATCCGCAGCATATACAATCTGGCCAGTACCCCCAGGATTATGCCCACGGAAATAGTAACCAGGTGTTGCTGGATCATTTCTCTTGCCGGTCATCAGTAGAATCGGATGAACTCTCCCGGCGGCTAAGCACCCGCACCTTACCCAGCAGATTAGCCCATTCTTTTCCACCCAGTTGACGAAGTTTACCGACTGCACCTGGCCAGTTGCCGGCACTTAAGAGGAGAAACGCGCCCCCCGCCACGATAAGAATTCCCAGTATCCAGGCGATCGCTCGGCCGCTGCCGCCAGTATCAACTACCCGACCAACCGCCGCACCTGGCGCTCCTGGGGCAGCAGTTGCCACTCCCAGCACCTGTGGGATCACATCGGCAAACAATGTTACCCCGCGCATCGCCTGATCTTTGCTGTTCTTATCTGCGCCAACCTCGATCAGCAGTGCCGCTGGACTGAGGTCCTGGTTATAACTGCCGCGACCAATAAAGATCCCTTTACTTAATCCTGGATGGGTCTTGTCCATCACAGCCTTGACCTTTTTCGCGAAACTCAGGTTCGCAGAATACCGCGGATTCTGCCTGCCAACCACCAACTTAACTTTGGTGCAATCCTGTCCCCCGACATTGGACTGGTACGCCCTGGCGGGCACCGCGTCCCGGTGAACGTCGAGCAAGATCTGCGGTCGAGCCTTCCTCATTAATTCCATCGCCGTTCGGCGCGACCGGTGATAGGCATTTGCATCATGGGGAGCATGGGACGCATCATTCAGGTCACAAGTTATCCCTTTGGCCTGGATGGCCTTTTGCAGTTGCGCGGCCACATCTTTAATGCCGCCGCCCCCTTTAATGCTGGCCTTACCGTCACTGGGGACATATGCTTCATCATCATGGGTGTGGTAAATGCCGACTTTGGCTCCACCACGCGCTTCTACAGTCTGGGCCAAAGCAGCAACTGCAGCTTCCTCTTCTGGGCTCAAAGCAATTTCCTCGTAACCAATCAACTCCGCCTGGGCGGTGTCACCCTGGATTTGGGTGATCCGGTAATGCCGGTTATCCTCAGCGATGTATTCGTCTCCCACAAACACCGGGAGCGCCGTTTCCATCAGTACTCGCCCGCGGGAATCGATCACGGTATAGTACCGACCATCATCCCGTTCCATTTCGTACTTACCCATTCCAATCACACCAAGGGAATTAAACACCGGTGATATCGCCTCTGCCACCGGTTCAGGTAGGTATCCCTGTTGCCAACTGGCAACGGTAAGAACGGCCAGAACCCCCAGAAGGATCATTACACTGGTCAAGCACTTACGCATTTCTGTCACCTCCGGCCGTTTTTTCTCGGGTCTCATTAGGGTTATTCTTTTCGGCGTCGGGTTCAACCAGTGGCTTCCGCCCCGGCTCGGGCGACAGGCGAAATCCTTTCAGCCGGTCGGTGAGCTTCTCTGGACGACCCTCTCTGGCTGGTCCACCCTGAATTCGTTCTCGGGCCTCGCCAACGATCTCGGCCAGTAGAACTGCCACCAGGCCGGCCAGGACAATTGAGTCAAACGCCCCGGCCCCCCCGATGGCCACCCGCCCGGGCAGGCCGGTAGCCAGCAGATAGATGTACTGACCTATATCCAGGAGCAGCACGCCCAGGGCCGCGGCAATAAAGGCTGTCCGGCGTGATCTGCCGACCAGATAGGCCACAAGACCACCAACCAGTGGGTAGATGTATAGAGGATCAATGAAGATTCCTTCTGGTTCGGCACTCAGAAAACGACCCGTGAAATAAACCACCACCCCGGTGACGGCGGCCGCGATCAGCGCGCGAACCCACTCCTTAGTAGTCCCCGCCCGGCTCAAGACGTAAACAGCCAGACCGATTGGCACCAGGCCGCCACCAACATTAATGGAAGCGCGCGCCCCAAGGGGGAGCGTGATAAAACTCCCCACGACCATCGCCGCGATTACCCCCAGCGCCCCTTTATCACTGAGGCGCATCCGGTCCAAAACCCGGTGGGCTAAGCCAAAGTAAACCAGGATCGAAATGATTAATAATGCTAACATACCGATAGGAAACCTGGGCATAAAAGTTCTCTCCTTTCAAACAAGGTGTTCTCACTATATCTTGCCCGAGCAGCACCAAAACTATACCGTAAATACTGGTTTACCGCTTTTACCACCGCAAAATCCCTCGTAAGCAGGTAAAAAAGGGAGAATGAAAAAAGTTGCCCCCTGTGGAACAACTTGTTCAAATGATATAAGTTCAAATGATATTATCGATTCCGTCTCGCCAGGGCTGCAGTGTTCACCCCTCTTTGCTCAAGCCATTCGCGCGTACGTCCGAGAATTACGATTGGACACTGCTGCAACTCGGCTCGATTACGGGCCCCAGTCATCAAAAAGATTGACCGCAACTGATAACCCGTTTTCTGAATATGTTCCTGCAGGATTTCCGGTGACCCCTGGACCAGAAGCTTGAGATAGTGCCCGGCGACCCCAACCAGTTCCGCCCCCAATGCTAAAGCCTTGGCCATGTCGAGGGCCTGGCGAATACCGCCAGAAGCAATCAGGTGCAGGGGTAGCTTCAGATCGGCGGCTGCGGCCAGGCTGACCGCGGTCGGGATCCCCCACGCCAAAAGCTCCTCCCCAAACAGGGAATTACCACGCCGACTTTCAATGGCAATAAAATTTGTTCCCCCTTGTCCGGCTACATCAAGGTAGGTCACTCCTAATCCGTACAGCCGCGTGATCGCCTCCCGGGACATACCGAAGCCAACCTCTTTGACAATGACCGGCACTGGTGAAAAGCGAAGGATCTCGGTTAGATTCCGAATAATATCCCGAAAATCCCGATCGCCTTCGTCCATGGCCAACTCTTGCGGGATATTCAAGTGAACCTGCAGGCCATCAGCCTCAATCATTTCAATCGCCTGCATCGCCCGTTCAACCGGGGTTAAGGCACTTACATTAGCCAGAATTACCCCGTCTGGATTTACGTCCCGCACCACGTCAAAAGTTTCCCGCACCCGGTCATCTTCTAAAGCCGCCGTTTGTGAACCGACTGCCATGGCCACGCCGGTGGACCGGGCAATTTCCGCCAGGGCACGGTTGATCTCCAGGACCTCCCTAACTCCCCCGGTAATGGCATTGATAATCAGTGGAAGATTAAGTTTTTTCCCAAGAAAACTACAGCTCACGTCCACATCGTCCAGAGCCAGGGCCGACACCGCCTGGTGAATTAATCTGACATCTCCGAACCCACTGGTCTCTGGCCCATCGTTCAAGGCTAAACTGTGTTTAATATGCTCCAGTTTACGCTTCTGTCTATTTCTCATGGCTCCCCCTGTTCTCAATCCGTCGCACCAACTGGCATGCCAATTCGTAATCTGCCGGGGTATTTACATTAAAAAACACCTCATCGGGGTCGGCCAACTGACGAATTAATTCTTCCTCAATATATTTTACCCGAACCCGAGAGTAAAAAGCCGTTAACTTGTGGATATCATGGTGGAGGCACTCCTCAATCGCGGGAATACATCTTTTAGAATATACGGCGTGTAAAGGTTGGAGATAAGGGCCAAGGCGGGGCACAACCACGTCGTCCTCAGCCGTCGTCTGACCAAGGAGATACTGAATTAACTGAACACTGACAAAAGGCATGTCACAAGCCACCACAAACCCATGCTGATGAGAAGCCGCCAGGAGGCCGGCATGAACACCGCTCAAGGGGCCCTGTTGGGGGATGACATCCGACACCACTTTTCCCCCTAGCCCCGCATAAAGTTCCGGCTCATTGGTCACGATCACGATTTCCCTCAATATTTGCCGCAGCACACTGATAATATGCTCGATTATTCTTTCCCGGTCAATGATTAAAAAAGCCTTATTCATCTGCATACGGGAACTTTTGCCCCCCGATAAGATTATCCCACTGACTTTCATTTACTACCTCCGTTCTTCCCCTGAATATTAAATTTCAACATCGGGGACAATAATTCCTTTGGTTAGAAAAAGGAAAACCCGGCTACCAGCCGGGTCCTAAACCGCTCAACCGAATCCACCACGCTGATTGCAACCACTACAGCTTTCGCTTGGTCCAGCCACACTCCCTGACTTTCCACCGATGGCAAATGGGGTAAAGATTTGACGCGGATGGCTGGCGCCACATTCAGGGCAGGTCACTTTTTCTTTTTCTTGATTAGATACACGCACAGTAAAACGATGTCCACAGCTGTCACACTTAAAATCAAAGAAGGGCACCAGCAAAACACCTCCTGGTCTTGAAAAGATTGGTTTACCTAGTTGTAGTGTCTATTCTTTTAGACGCTTACTTTTGATCCACACCCGATTTCATTTCACCCACGGCCTCCTGGACGGTTACCATCGGGGCCGGGGGTTGATTGTCTAAATACTCCCGATACTCCGCCGCCTGCGCTTCGGCTTTCGCCTGGCTGATGCTCAAGCTGATCCGCTGTTCGGCCGGCTTGATTTCCAGGATTTTCACCTTGACCTCTTCGCCTACCCGCACTACGTCATCGGGCTTACCCACCCGCCGGTCGGCAAGTTGAGAAATATGCACCAGCCCCTCAATCCCCGGTTCAAGCTGCACAAACACCCCGAAAGGCACCAGCCGCATTACTCTACCGGTAACAATTTGGCCAACCGCATACTTTTCCTCAACCTTCTGCCACGGGCTGGGCGTCACCTGTTTTAGGCCAAGAGAAATCCTCTGTTTGGCCTTATCAACCGCCAAGACCTGAACCTCAACTTCATCCCCTTCCTTGACTACTTCTGAGGGGTGCTTAATGTGGGTCCAGGACATCTCCGAAATGTGGAGCAGACCATCCGCTCCACCCAAGTCCACAAATGCGCCGAAATTGGTCAGCCGACGGACAATCCCGCGCCGGACCTGCCCTTCAGCAATATTCTCCCACAACTCTTGCTGGGCACGCGCGTATTCATCCTCGAGAATGGCTTTTTGCGATAAGACCACCTTGTTCTTGCTGCGGTCAAGTTCAATAACCCGCAAACGAAGTGTTTTGCCAAGATAATTTCCCAGATTAGCCACGTAACTGCGCTCGATCTGCGAGGCCGGTACAAATCCACGGGCCCCCACGTCAACCAGCAGTCCACCCTTAACCACCTGTGTCACTTCACCGGTAATTTCTTTCTTCGACTGAAAAGCCTCTTCCAGCCAGTCCCACGCCCTAGCCTGATCGGCCCGCCGCTTGGAAAGAAGCATATTACCTTCGTCATTTTCCACCCGCAGCACCAGAACGTCTATTTTTTCTCCTGTCCGGACAGTATCACGGGCAGAAGCCAAATTTCGAACCGAAAGTTCCTTTAAGGGGATAATTCCTTCTGATTTACCGCCGACATCGACCAATACTTCATCATCCCGGACCTGGACAACCGTCCCAGTAATGATATCACCCGGTTTGATGTCTTTAAAGGATTGAAAATGAGCATCCATCCCTTCTTCTGCATCTTGCTCCTCAATTTTCGGGTCAAGGTTTGGTGCCAGATCAGTTTTGACCTGTTCTTGAGCAGCAGCGTTGTCCTCACTAAATTCCATCATTCTTTCTTTTACCTCCTCAATGATCCATTCTGGGGTTGATGCCCCGGCAGTTAACCCCACTCGTTTAACCCCGTTAAACCAGGTGGGGTCCAATTCGTCCGCGGTTTCTACCTGGTAGGCAGGAATACCACACCTGAGACACAGATTGGTCAGTTGACGGGTGTTAGCGCTGTCTCTATCACCAACGACAATAATTAAATCGACCTGTCCAGCCAGCTCAAGAGCTGCCTCCTGGCGTTCGCGCGTCGCTGGACATGTTGTATTGTAAGCCCTGAGCTCATGACAGCATTCGACCAGGGCTCTGACCACCTGAAAGTACTTGTCTTCCGGATAGGTGGTTTGACTGATGACCGCTAGGCGAGCACTGGCCGGAACCATCTCCAACTGATCGACCCCGTTTATCACGATCGCCTGGCTGTCAGACCAGCCGATGATGCCAATCACCTCAGGATGTTCAGCCTCACCTACAACCACCACCTGATACCCTTCTCGCGTCAATTGACGGGCCAGTTCCTGAACCCGACGCACCCGGGGACAGGTGGCATCGATCAAGGTTAAACCCCTGGTCTGAGCTGCCTCCCAGACCTCAGGCGAGACGCCGTGTGAACGGATCAGCAGTCGGCCTGAGGGAACCGCCGCTGGGTCGTGCACCACCTTCACACCCTGAGCAGCCAGTTTTTCAACAACTTGATGATTATGAACAATTGGCCCAAGCGAATACAAAGGTTCATCACTCAGTTTGGCTGCCCGCTGGGCTAACTCGATCGCTTTGGTCACCCCGGCGCAAAAACCCGCCGATCTGGCTCGAATAATCTCCAATAAACCTCAACCCTCCTGCCAAACTGGTCAACAAATAGTTTACTTCGCGATTATCTGGTCAAATCCTGCAAACAAAGCGCCAATTTCGTCCATGATCTCCTGACTGACTACTTCCAGGGTCTTCGTGGTTAGTTTCTGCTCAAAGTAGTCACTATAAACCAAAGGTTTCCCAATCCGAACAGTAAAAGGATGAAACCATCCTTTAGCAAAAAGTCGTTGGGTCTCAATACAGGCCACGGGTACGATCGGAGCACGTGCCTTCAGCGCGATCATCGCTGCCCCGGGATGGGGTTTTTGCAATTCCCCCGTCTTACTCCGCGTCCCTTCAGGGAACAGGCCAAGAATTTTACCATCTTCTAAAATCTGGAGTGCATGACGGATCGCCTGGCGATCGGGTTGGCCACGCTTCACTGGGAAAGCGTTCAGACGCACCAGAAGGCTGCCGAAAACAGGTATCTGGAAAAGTTCTTCTTTCGCCATAAAATGCACTGGTCGGTTCAAAGCGCAGCCCACGACCACCGGATCCCACCAACTGACGTGGTTGGACACCACAACAACTGGTCCCTGGGGGGGAACATTCTCCAGCCCCTCTACTCGCCAACGGCAGCACAAGCGGAAAAACCAGCGCAGTATTTGGCGCAATATGGCATAAAGCACTAAGCTTCTCCTCCTTGGCAACAAGTCAAAATCTTATCAACCACCTCTTCAACTGACAAACCAGTAGTGTCAATCAGAACAGCATCAGGAGCTTGTCTCAATGGGGCAACAGCCCGCCGGCTGTCTAACTCATCCCGCTGCATAATATCTCGGCGTAATTCTTCCAGATCAACCACGTAGCCCTTCGCGGTCAGTTCCCGCCGCCGACGTTCAGCCCTCTCTTCGATGGAAGCGGTAAGAAAAAACTTGTATTCAGCATCTGGAATGACAAAACTACCAATATCCCGGCCATCCATGACTACCCCGCCGTTCCCAGCCAGCCGCCGCTGCAGAATGACCATACGGCGACGAACTCCTTCCACCATGGCCACCCATGATACCTGCTGCGAAACTTCTGGAGTTCTAATCAAGTCAGTCACGTCTTCTCCATCACAAAGGACCCGCTGTCCGCAGTCACCCTGGTTAACCATGACAATTTCCGTCTCTTCCGCCAGTTTAGTCAAGACTTCAGCGTCCCGGACATCGATCCCGAGCCGGAGGGCTTTTTGGGTTAAGGCCCGGTACATAGCCCCCGTATCAATATATAGATATCCCAGCCGTTTGGCAACAATCCTGGCGACAGTACTTTTTCCGGCCCCGGCTGGCCCGTCAATAGCGATTCTTGGCTGGTGCAAAATACACTCACTCCCCGTTCAGGAATATTTTAGCACAATCCCAGGAGCTTGTCAGTTTTAATTTCGTTTGGTGAAAAATAAACAGCCAGGCGGCTGTTTTAGGGTTTAGTATATGTTCTTTAAGATTAATCTAACCAGATGTTACTGTAATAAGTTGAGCAATTTTTCCGCAAACCCGGGAAAAGAAACATTGACGCACTCTGATCCTCGGACTATTGTCTGGCCACGGGCAACCAGACCGGCCACTGCTAACGCCATTGCCATCCGGTGGTCATCATAAGTGTGACAGACCGTGCCAGTCAAGTATTCAACTCCTTCGATCTCCAGCCCATCTGGACGGGCAGTCACCCGGGCCCCCAGCCGGCATAATTCCGTCGCCACCGCCTCAATCCGGTCAGTCTCTTTAACCCGAAGTTCAGCAGCGTCCTTGATCACCGTCTTCCCCTCGGCCAAAGAAGCAGCCACTGCCAGCACAGGAATTTCGTCAATCAGCCGCGGGATCAGGTCGCCCTCGATGGTGACACCTCTGAGCCGACTGGTCCGGACCACCAGATCCGCTACTGGTTCGCCGGCCGTCTCTCGCTCGTTTTCGACCTGGATGTCAGCACCCATTTGCCAGAGAACCTCTAAAATTCCGTTTCGGGTCGGGTTGATCCCGATATTCAGCAAGCGTAATTCAGACTGCGGCACCAAACAGCCTGCCACCAGTAGAAAGGCTGCGGAGGAAATATCGCCCGGCACGACGATTGTTTGGCCAACCAGCCGCGGCCGGCCATGGACCGCGATCTGTCTTCCTTCAATTGTTAACTCAGCCCCAAAGTTCTTCAGCATTCTCTCCGTATGGTCACGGGACGGCACTGGCTCGCTCACCTTTGTTATCCCATCTGCAAACAGGCCCGCCAGTAGCACCGCCGACTTGACCTGAGCGCTGGCGACCGGCAAGGTATAGGCGATCGGCTGCAAATTGCCGCCGGAAATAGCCAGTGGTGCCAGGGTTCCTCTACGGCGTCCGTTAATCCGGGCGCCCATTTGCCGCAAAGGCTCAACCACTCTCCCCATCGGTCGGCGCCGGATCGATTCATCGCCCGTCAGCACGCTGAAGAAATCCTGTCCAGCCAGAATCCCCATCAGCAAGCGGGTGGTTGTCCCGGAATTGCCGGTATCCAGCACCTGGTCTGGCTCCCGCAGGCCGTTTAAACCGCGCCCCTTAACTTCCAGCGAAGTCGGTCCGGTCTGCCGAATGTCCACCCCCAGGGCCCGACAGCACGCTACGGTGCTCAAGCAGTCGGCTCCCATGAGGAAGTTCTCGATCTGGGTTGTACCTTCAGCCAGGCTGCCCAACATCACTGCCCGGTGGGAGATCGATTTATCACCGGGAACTGTCACCTCTCCCCGTAACTGTTTGACTGGCTGAAGATGTAGATCAACATGCTGCTCCTGCATGGTGGTTATCCTCCCGTAAATTTTATTCACCGTCTCCGGGCCACCAATCCCTGCTCCCGCAGGGTCTCAAAAGCACTGGCCGCAGTTTCCTCGCGGGTAAAGCCCAGCCGGATCGTGCCACCGTCACCTTCCCGTACCCGCAGGATCTCGATATCAGCAATGTTTAAACCTCGTTCTCCCAGACTATTGGCAATCTGGGCGATCATCCCGGGCCGGTCAGGCACATTGACCACGACCTCAAATATACCCGGCAGCAACCCTTTCTTTTTCTCGGGAATAACTGTTCTTAAATCTTTCGCTCTGATCAAGCCCGCTAAAATCTTCTCATCAGCTCCAGTCTCCAGGTCATGGATCAGGCTGTCCAGGCTCTCCCGAAACAGATGTAAGCACTGCCGGATCGGCTCGCGGTTAGCGGTACAAATATCACGCCAGAGGGCCGGGTCACCGGAAGCAATTCGGGTAGTATCTCGAAATCCTCCCGCCGCTAGCTGCCAGGTAATTGGGTGTTTTTCCGCGATTTTTCCTACCGTATTAACCAGATTCATCGCCACCAGGTGAGGCAAGTGACTGACCGCCGCCACCAGCAGGTCGTGTTCCGTCGGGCTGAGTTGCAGGACGTGGGCACCAATCCCCTCGAATAACCGCTGCAACCGGTCAACCGCCTGTGGGCTGCTTTTGGGCGTGGGGGTAAGCACATAAACTGCGTTTTCGAACAGGTACGGATCAGCATTTTGAACACCCTGCTGTTCCGATCCGGCCATAGGGTGGCCGCCAACAAACAAAACATGTCCGGGCAGGCATTCTTCCAGACGATTCACGATCCCTGTCTTGGTGCTGCCTACATCGGAGACAATCACTCCAGGGGCTAAACAATCGGCAATCGCCAGTGCTGTTGGCACAATTTGATTGACTGGCGTGCCTAAGATAACCAGATCGGCACCTTTTATGCCTTCGCGCTGGTCAGTAGTCCCCCAGTGTATTGCCCGCAAGGTCATCCCGCTCTGAATAGTCTCTTCATTTAAATCAATCCCGACAACCTCCGCGATCAGGTTACGCTGAATAAAAGCCATCCCGAGCGAACCACCAATCAACCCCAGACCAATAATGGCTGCCCGGTTAAATAGGTAGGGTTTTGTGTTAACCATACCACCTACCCCCTTAATCCCTTAAATGCTCCGGCCAACAGCTGCTGCTACCCGGCGCAGGTCGCTCATCATTAGGGCAAAATTGTCTGGGGTCAAAGACTGCGGCCCATCGGACAAGGCTTCACTCGGCTGAGGATGAACCTCAACGATCAAGCCGTCCGCCCCGGCAGCTACCGCCGCCCGGGCCATCGGAGACACGAGGCGCCACTTGCCAGTCCCGTGGCTGGGGTCAACGATGACCGGTAAATGGGTCAGGTACTTGAGCGCCGGCACCATGCTCAAATCCAGGGTGTTTCGGGTGTAGGATTCAAAGGTGCGGATCCCTCGTTCACAGAACATCACGTTGTAGTTACCGCCCAGCATGATGTACTCAGCGGCCATGATCCATTCTTCCAGCGTCGCTGACGGTCCTCGCTTCAGGAGAATCGGTTTGTTCGTCTTCGCCACTTCGCGCAATAAGAAGAAGTTCTGCATGTTTCTGGCCCCGATCTGCAGGATATCCGCGTAACTGCTGACTAAATCAACCGACTGGGGGTCCATGACTTCAGTCACCACTAAGAGCCCAGTCTGTTCGCGGGCTTCTGCCAGCAAACGCAGGCCTTCTTCCCCCAACCCTTGAAAGGAATAGGGCGACGTCCTGGGTTTAAAAGCCCCACCGCGCAGAATGGTTGCCCCCGCTTCCTTGACCCGGTAGGCCGTCTCCAGCAACTGTTCCCGGGATTCCACGGCGCACGGACCGGCCATCACCTGAACCTGATTACCACCGATTTCGATATTGCCCAGACGAATCACCGTATCGTCCGGATGAAAGTCACGGCTGGCCAATTTGAATGGCTGCAAGATCGGCACCACCTTATCCACGCCGGGCATAGCTTCCAGGGCCACCATCGACAAGCGAGTTTTATCCCCGATCGCTCCGATAATGGTCCGCTCCACCCCCTGGGACAGGTGGACGCTAAATCCTTCCTTCTCTAGTTTCGCTAAAACCTGGTCAATCTCTTCCTGATTTGCCCCTCGATTCATGACCACAATCATGTTTCTTCCCTCCCCGCATATTTTCCCAATAGGGCCAGGTGAAGATGCGGTTAAGACAAAAAGCACCCCGAGGCGGAGTGCCAGAAGTATCAATCACACCCGTCCTACCGTCCTACATGAGTTGTTCTTTTCCTCTACCGTGCTAACTAGCAACTTCCATCCTACAAACCCTACTGGTTAAAAATTATCATACCACAAGGTTTACTCAGCTGACAACACCATTTTCTTCTTACACAGGACGCCGTTGCAGAGTCCTAATGGCAATTTCGTGTTCACCCAACAGTTGGTAGATCGATTTCTGCCCTTCTTTGATTTCTTTAACCTCGGTTTCGAGGTGGAACTGGCCCTCGCGGAGTTCTTCAACAGCAGCATTGGTGTTGCCGACGATCCGAATCAGGTCTGAGACCATCTCGATTGTTTGTTTCTGTTGTTGATTAAGAGTTCTAATCTCGGTTTGCATGCTCTTTATCTCAGTTTGGATGCTTTTTATCTCAGTTTGGATGCTTTTTATCTCGGTTTGGATGCTTTTCATCTCAGTTTGCATGCTTTTCATCTCAGTTTGCATTGTTTCTAATATCTTTAGAATTCTTTCTTCATTGGTCATAAGTATTCTCCTTTCTAACGAATCAGCCGTCGGCCCATTACCCGAGCAAGGGGCGCAAGTTCGGCCATCAACTCCGCGAAGTTCTCCGGGGTCAAAGATTGAAAACCGTCTGAGAGGGCACAAGCAGGGTTGACATGCACTTCAACCAACAAGCCGTCAGCCCCCGCTGCGATGGCTGCCCTGGCTACCGGGGCTACTAGATTCCAGCGGCCAGTCGCATGACTGGGATCAACGATAATCGGTAAGTGGGACAACTGCTTCACCGCCGGGATCGCGCTGATATCCACGGTGTTCCGCGTATAAGTCTCAAACGTCCTGATTCCCCGTTCACACAGGATTACCTTGGGGTTACCCGCCGCTACGATATGCTCAGCAGCAAGCAACCACTCTTCAATGGTGGCGGAAAAACCGCGTTTGAGCAGGACTGGCTTGTCCACCTGGCCAACCTCATGCAGGAGGCTATAGTTCTGCATATTGCGACTGCCGATTTGTACAATATCAGCCGCCGCCACTACCCATTCCAGTTCCCGGACATCCAGGACCTCGGTCACCACTGGCAGACCAGTCATTTCCCTGGCCTCCGCCAGGATGGCCAGTCCCTGTCGCCCCAGGCCGGCAAACGAGTAGGGTGAAGTGCGGGGTTTGTACGCTCCTCCCCTGAGCACGTGTACCCCCAACTCTTTCAACCGCTGGGCCAGAAGCAGGTACTCCTCCCGATTTTCTACCGCACACGGACCAGCCATCACCACCAGGTCAGTACCGCCAATCTCCTGTTGCCCCAGCTTGATAATTGTATTCTCTTGATGTTGCTCGCGGGAGACCAGACTGTACGGCTTCACCAACGATCTCTCCCTAATATTCAATCGCCATCCAATATTTTCGAAAAAAAGCTATAATTCACCAATAACATATTCAATATAAACACATTAAATC
Source organism: Bacillota bacterium (assembly GCA_013178045.1). Classification (NCBI taxonomy): domain Bacteria; kingdom Bacillati; phylum Bacillota; species Bacillota bacterium. The sequence goes on along the minus strand of JABLXP010000002.1, from coordinate 127,114 downwards.
CTGTTTTTACTCAAAAAGATCTTGTCGTAACCGGACAGCATCTTTCAGATAGACGTGTTTGATCTCTTCCTGCGTCCGGGTGGTATTGACGTGGAGCAGCACCCGAACACATCGCGCCATCGCCCCAGGAACATCAATTTCAGTACAGCATAAAAGGGGTACGTGTCGCCAACCCAAATCCCGGGCCGCCGCGGCTGGAAAAGCAGCATTCAAGTCTTTGGTTACAGTAAAAATGATGCTGACAATGTCTTCAGGAGTGATTTGGTTTTCTTCAACCAGGTTGACCAATAGTTCACGTGTAGCAGATTTTATACAATGGTCAGTATTTTCTTCAACGGTAATGGCTCCTCGAATACCACGGCACTGCTTGTCAGCCATACTGTTCTCCTTTCCTGATTCTTATGGCACTGCTCGATGTCCCAGACCGATGGCGACTTCATCCAGGTGCAGCAAACCGATGCCAAAAAAGATCGCCACACTGATGTGGTCCTGGCACCTGGCAATCCCGATCTTACCCCCAACATTCAAGCCCAAAGCCTTGGGCATGATCTGGGATAAGGCCTCCCGCGCTGCCCCGGCCACCGCTCCTTCGTCGGGGTGAGTATCTTTGATGACACCTTCTCGTTTGGCGGCCACAACCGCTCGCTCCACGATCTTGCCGACCGAGCTGACAAATTCTCCACCGTAGTCAACGGCCACGCTTTTAATCCCGTCTTCCAGAAAAGCCTTCTTCAGGTTGGCCTCTTCCACCCGGCTATCGCTTAAAGCCATCCGAATCGCCGCGCTGGCCACCTTTTTACTTCCTAGATGGCTCATTCGCTCACCCCCACAAATTATTGATTACTCAGACCACAAGATAAGCACTTCAAGCTAATAAAATAACTCTTCTGTACACTTTATTCAGCGGTTATCTGTATTATATTACACGAAAACAGGGTCAGCAAGTTTGGTAAATGTTTCAAAAACTAAGAAACTCGAGTTATTTTTTTAGATATATCGGGATATTTTTTGGTAAATGTTGACAAATGTCAAACCAGGTAGGATTTTCTGCTGTCAGTGACGAATATCTATTATGGTAACCGAATTATGTCAATTAGGGATCTCAAGGAGGTGTGGTTACTGACGGACAAGAAAATTTCGACTTTCCCCCGAGTAGTGATGGTGGTTACGGTTTCTGGGCTATGTCTTGGACTTTTCCTGACCCTGGCTACGCCGGTACCGACACTTGCAAACTCCATTGCGGTCGTAACTGGGAAGTACCTTAATCTTCGTTCCGGACCCAGCACCAACACAGCTAAGATCGGAGAAGTCGAGCGCGGCACTCGCCTCTCGGTAATTAAATCGCAGGGGGATTGGTATCAAGTTAAGCTGTCTAATGGAAAAACCGCCTGGGCGGCTGGCTGGCTGTTACAGGTAAGCGAAAATGGGTCAAACGCTCAGGCCGTCCGAGTAGCGGGTTCTTACGCGAATATCCGTACTGGACCGGGGACAAGCTATTCCTTGCTCGGCAAGGCAACCGCCGGTCAGACCATGGCTGTAACCGGTCAAAGCGGTGAGTGGTACCAGATTGATTTCAACGGCCGTCAAGGTTGGGTAGCCAACTGGGTAGTTGCACCCGTGTCAAGTAGTATGACCGGAGATGATCGGGACAACCCGACTGAAACACCGGCGCAAACGGGACGGCAACTGACGGCAGTGATAACTGGTAAGTATGCCAACATCCGCAGTGGTCCCAGCACCAGAACATCCATTCTGGCTACATTTAAACGAGGCACCCGTCTTTCCGTCTTGAAGAAATCAGGCGACTGGTACCAGGTTACTTTCTCAAACCACCGGCTTGGCTGGATCGCCGGTTGGCTGGTAGATATCCAGGGGACTGAACAACCCTCACGGAGCGGCTCGAACGAACACCCGGCACCACCAGCTCCACAGCTATTACCGCCGGTGCAACTAAAAGCGATCAAGACCCAACTAGCCGATCCTGAACGATTCCAGATCAACATTACCTCAACCGGGATGCTTGATTTTGATGTTCTCAAATCCAACAATCGATTGGTCCTAACCTTTAAAAACATTGATCCACAATCAGACCCAATTAAGGCCGTCCCCACGGTTCAGGTTGATCGCAATAATCTGGTCGAGCAGGTTCAGCTGAACTGCCGGGATAACGAGACTGGTTTGGCCCAGCTCGTGATTGATCTGAAACGACCGGTTAACCTGCGGACAATCGTGAACAATGCCGGCCAGAGCCTACAATTAGACCTGTCTACCCCAAGTCTGAAGAGTAAAACCATTGTCATTGATCCCGGCCATGGGGGTGAAGACCCTGGCGCCACCGGCTCAACCGGCCTTAAAGAAAAGGACTTTAATTTAGACACCGCCCAGCGACTGGCCGAACTGCTGAATAGCCTGGGGGCCAAAGCAGTGCTGACGCGGACAACGGATACGCTGATTCCTCTCGAGCAGCGACCGGCCGTGGCCAATGAACTCAAGGCCGATTTGTTCCTGAGCATTCACGCCAACTCAACCGATGGCGACCGGTCAATCAATGGCATAACTACATATTACTTTGTCACGACTGGTGCGGCTAATCGTTCCACTCAAGATGAACGCAGCTTGCAGCTGGCCGCAGATGTGCAAAAAGCGCTGGTACAAGAACTCCGCTTAACTGACCACGGCACCAAACAGAGTCCCGGCCGCGGCTATGTCGTTCTGAGAGAAAGCAAGGTACCCGCGATTTTAGTGGAAACCGCCTTCATCTCCAATCCGTCTGACGAGGCCCTGCTCAGAAGCGACAGTTTCCGACAGCGCACCGCCGAAGCCATCACCGTCGGTCTGGTTAACTACTTTGCCCGGCCTATTTCAAAAAACAGCGAGCCAGATCTGGAAAACAACCTGTAAATAAGCCAACGGGAGCGCCTGTGATCAGACCTCCCGTTTTATTAGTCTGAAAACATATTTATATATGCTCTTTACTTAACTAAAACTAACCCTTCCTTTTGGATTAAACTTTGGCCTTCCGGTGACATGACGAAATCGATGAAAGTCTTAACTGCTCCAGCCGGGGGTTCTTTCGTTAAATACAGGAATGGACGGGAAATCTTATAGGTACCGTTCTTTACATTTTCTACCGTAGGCTCTACCCCATCAACAGAGAGGGCTTTAACTGATTCATTCAAACTGGCTAGAGAAACATAGCCAATTGCGTTAACATCTCCGGCTACCGTGGTGCGTACAGCACCGGTTGAGTTTTGCACGATGGCTTTGCTGCTGATCGGGTTATCTTTGCCCATGACCAGTTCTTCAAACGCTCCCCGGGTACCGGAACCTGCTTCTCGAGTAACCACGTTTATCTCCTTATCAGCACCGCCAACTTGTTTCCAATTAGTGATTTCACCTTTATAAATTTTTCTAATTTGGTCAATCGTTAAATTCTTGACTTCATTTTTCGGATTTACCACTACGGCAATCCCGTCTTTGCAGATCATGGTTTCTACCAGACCTTTTTCTTCGCTCTTCAATTCCCGGGAAGAAGAACCGATGTTAGCTGTGCCGGTCTTTGCCGCTTGAATCCCAGCCGTAGAGCCGCCACCCTGAACATTAACCTTGATTTCCGGGTGCTTGGCCATAAACGCTTGAGCCAAAACCTCTGAAATCGGCTGAACCGAAGTTGAACCAGCAATAGTAATTTCGGTAACCTTTGACTTATCGGATTCGGATTGAGAACTGGTCCCACAACCAACAACCAGAGTGAGCATTACCGAAAAAATCAGGCCAATCACTACTAGTAGTTTTTTACCTTTGAACATTTTACTCGATCATCCCTTTCCTCTAAATTCAATACAATCCTTTAAATTCAATACAATCCTTTACTCCTCTGATTCTCAATAAGCCTATCCCCCACCCCCCAAGTAAAATGGTTACTTTGAAGATGTGCTTTCTCTTTCTTACCATTCATCTTAACAAGGTTGTGTAAAGAATTTTTTTAGCCAAGGTAACAAGTTGGTTACAATTACGTAAACAACCTTTGTGTGCAAGTCCGCCTTCAGTCTCCTTATACTAACACCTCCTGTTTATCGAGCGTATAATGAATATTTCTTCTTCAATCTTAGGATAGCTCGCGATTGTTTCGTTCCTATTAAGGCCGGTTTAACATCTTGTAAATTTCAGGTTGCTGGGGAAAACAAAAACGGACTCTATAAGTCCGATTTCACACCAGTTTATTTAAGTTCAACTGATTTTACTAGGAATCGCTTTACCAATACAAAAGGACGGACAATCGGGTAACGACCGTCGGCAACTGTCCAGGGGGTGGCCACTATTCCAATTTTTATGATTACAGGTATTAAATACCATGAATGCTCCGAGATCATCTGGTTATACTAATGCTCAGAAGGGTTCGTAATGGCCGAGCCAAGACTGTTACAGGGTCTAACCAGGCTCTGTAATAGTCGGTCAAAGGTTATTATCAGGTCAATATTAACACCTCGTGTTTTAAGGCTTGATAATAGCCGGCGAGCAGACTATCAGGTGTCCTGTCAGGCTCGGCAGTAGTCCGAACGATTACTGCCGGGTCAAAAGGGATGCCTGGTAATCGAGCTAAGGTTGTCATGGGTGCCGAAGGTCTTTTCCTTGAGGAAAATTCAAGAGGTCGGTAGCAGTCGAGAGATTGCTACCGGCTTCTCAGGGACTCATGATAGCCGAGCAAAGGTTACTATAGGTTTCGTAATGGTCTACGGTAGTCGAAAGATTGCCGTGGGCTATGCAGGGATCTGTAGTAGCTGTAGCGTAGGTCATTACGGGCTCTTTTTTATTTTTAATTATCTTATACTTTCCCAGTCCTAATGATTTCAGCAAATTCCGCTGGCAAACCCGCCTTGACGATCTCATTCGCCGCACTCGCATAATCGTAGTTGACTTCTACAATCTCTGCCCGAGGAACACGATCATCCAGATCAAGAATGACATAACTGGCAGTCGGCCGGCCGTGTTTCGGTTTGCCTACACTGCCCGCGTTTAAGACCCATTTCTCGCTCACCGCTCGGAAATACGGCAAATGGGTGTGCCCGCAGACCAGAATATCCTCCGCTAAGTTGGCGGCTACCTGGTTTAAAACTGGGGTATCAGCGAACAGGTATTCATTCAGAGAAGAAGGGCTCCCGTGGACCATTCTGACCTTCCAGTTTGTGTATTCCAGGACAATTGTCCACGGCAAATTCGCCAGCCACCGTTTGTTGTGCTTGCTGGTGTTGGTCTTCGTCCACAAAAGAGACCTCAGCCCTAATTCCGCTGCCCGGTCATCTTTAAACGCACAGCCACAAACCAGCCGGTCATTGCCCACGCTGTCATCATAGTTCCCCATCACCGTAAGAATATTGCGCTGCCGGATGGTGTCGATGACCTGGTTGGGGAAGGCGCCATAACCAACCAGGTCACCTAGGCAGGCTACGAGATCAACATCCTGTTGGGCAATATTCTCCAGAACCGCAGTCAGCGCGTGAATGTTGGAATGGATATCAGCCAGAAAAGCAATCTTCATCCTTCTTGACCCCGCTTCACTTTCCTCTAAATTTGATTTCATCCCTTTTCAAACTTTTGAATTTAAACCAGCCACTCTATTCAAACATCTCTTCGTCATCATTGAGGTCTTTTCTCTTCCCAGTTACCAGATAAATTGTCCATTCCCCCAGGTTGGTTACGTGGTCAGCGACCCGTTCCAGGAAAAGGGCCACCAGCAGAAGGTACACCCCTTGACGGATGGTCGAGGGATCCCTGGTCATCAACTGGAGCAGTTCTTGAAAGACCAGGTTAAATAGGTGGTCTACTTCCTTTTCTTTAATCGCCAGACTTTGCGCTAATTGTGGATCGCGTTCAATATAGGCGGTTAAACTTTCACGCACCATCTCCTGGGCCAGTCTGGCCATTTTGGGAATATCGACCAGGGGCTTGATTAACGGCTCACCGCGCAGTTCCAACGTCACCCGCGCGATGTCAACCGCGTGATCCGCCATCCGCTCCAGGTCGGTGACGATCTTCAAGGCGGCGCCGATCATCCGCAGGTCGCTGGCCATCGGCTGCTGCAGGGCCAGCATTGTTAAGCATTTGTCTTCAATCTCTAACTGCAAGCTGTCAACCAGATCATCATCAGCAATAATCTTCTCCGCCAGTTTCAGATCTCGTTCCGCCAGCGATTTGACGGCCAAACAAATCGCATTCTCAACCAGGGTACCCATCCGCAGGACATCCTGACTTAATTCATCTAAAGCAGTGTGAAACGACTTTCTGCTCATCAGCTCTCCTCCTTACCCAAATCTGCCGGTGACGTAGTCTTCGGTCCGCTTATCCTGGGGCTGAGTAAACAACTCTTTCGTCGGTCCATACTCAATCATTTCTCCATTCAGGAAGAATGCGGTATAGTCCGAAATTCTCGCCGCCTGTTGCATGTTATGGGTCACTATAACTATCGTGTACTGTTTTTTTAAATCTAAAATTAAATCCTCTAATTTGGCCGTCGAAATTGGATCAAGCGCCGAAGCCGGCTCGTCCATCAGCAAAACTTCGGGCTCCACGGCCAGGACACGGGCGATGACCAAGCGCTGCTGCTGCCCACCCGATAACCGTAAGGCAGACTGGTTCAGCCGATCCTTGACTTCCTCCCAGAGCGCGGCCTCGGTGAGGCTTTTCTCCACAATTTCATTCAACCTTCGCCTGTCCTTCAGACCATGGGCCCGCGGGCCATAAGCCACATTGTCGTAAACCGACATGGGGAACGGATTGGGTTTCTGAAAGACCATCCCGACCCGCTTCCGCAGGCTGACGGGGTCAACCTCAGGCGCGTAAATGTCTTGCCCATCCAAAAAAACCTTTCCCTTAACCGTCGTCCCTTCAATCAAGTCATTCATCCGGTTGAGCGTCCGCAGGAAACTTGACTTACCACAACCAGAGGGACCGATTAACGCCGTTACCCGGTTCGCTAAGATTGGTAAACTGATCGAATGCAGGGCAGGGAAATTACCGTAGAACAATTCCAGTTCCCGGGTCTCCATCTTGTTAGTAACTGACATGGTAACCTCCTCTCAGTCGGTCAGGGGCGGTCACACCGCTCGGCCCACTAACCTGGCCATTAGCCGGTTGGCCAAGAAATTAATTGCGATGACCACAATAATCAAGACGGTAGCGCTGGCATAAGCTTTTTCCATGGATATCCCTTCGGAAGCCAGAATATACAAATGCACGGACAACGTGCGGGCGGGATCCATAATCGAAGTTGGCAAACCCAGAGCGCTCCCAGCCGTCAATAAAACAGCCGCCGTTTCGCCAACCGCCCGACCGATCCCCAGAATTACCCCCGTCGCAATCCCGGGCAGGGCGGAGGGAAGAACAACCTTTCGGATGGTGTACCATTTCGTCACCCCCAGGGCCAAACTACCCTCACGATAGGAGTCTGGCACCATTTTAATGGCTTCCTCAGCGGATCGAATAATGGTGGGCAAGATCATAAAGGCAAGGGTCAGCGCGCCGGAGAGAATCGACCACCCCATTCCCAGGGTGATGACAAACAACACAAAGCCAAACAGCCCAAAAATGATTGAGGGTACGGCCGCCAGAGATTCGGTACCGAAGCGGATTACCTGAACCACCCGGCCTTTTTTGACGTATTCGGTGAGGAAGATCGCCGCTCCTACTCCGATCGGAGTAGCCACGACCAGTGACGCAACCATCAAATAAAGGGTGCCGACGATCATTGAGAAAATACCGCCTTCTTTCCCCATCCGCCGCGGTTCCTCGGTAATAAACTCCCAGTTCAGCCCGCCAACCCCGTGAATTAAAATATGACCAATAATCGTGAATAGGATCAGCAATGTGCCCACCGCGACCGCCCAGAGGATAAACTTGAAGATCTTTTCTTCTTGTTTAGCCGACCAAAACATGCCGTTCACCTACCTTTGGGGCTTAATTGAACCATTAGATTTAAAAGCATAATAAAGATAAACAGGATAATCCCCGTCGCGAACAGAGCCTGCTGGTGCTCGCCCGCGGCATAGCCCATTTCCATCACGATATTTCCCGTGAGTGTCCGAATTGGGTCAAATATGGAACTGGGGATAAGGGTAACGTTGCCGGTCACCATAATCACCGCCATGGTCTCGCCAATCGCCCTGGCCATCCCCAGCACCACCCCGGCTACAATACCGGAACGAGCAACCGGCAGGCAAATCCATTTTATCGTCTGCCAGTGGTTGGCCCCCAGGGCAAATGAACCTTCTTTATACTCCCCCGGCACCGATCTGAGTGAAGTCTCTGATATATTGAGGATTGTCGGAAGAATCATAATCGCTAGAATGATTGCCCCGGCCAATACGCTAAAACCTGAACCCCCGGCATGCTCCCTTAAAAACGGCACGATCACCACCAGGCCAAAAAAACCATAGACAACCGAGGGAATCCCGGCCAACAGCTCAATGGCTGGCCGCACCCACTGTGCCGCCCGCGGTGGAGCAATTTCCGCCAAAAAAATCGCCCCGGCCAGGCCAAACGGAACACCCAGGACTAGGGCGCCCAGGGTAACCAGGACTGAGCCCACCACCATCGGTAAAATACCATACACCCCGTGGTCGGGGTCCCACTTGGTACCAAAAACAAAATCAAAGAGACCTACTTTTTGCAGGATCGGCCAGCCGGAGATAAACACAAAGACACCGATCAGGATGATGATCAGCACCGCCGCAATTGCGCTGAGGAAGAGAGTTTTTTCCACGATGAGTTCAGTTGTTTTGGTGTGAATGGGTTTTGGCATTTGGTCAACACCCTCCTCTACTGGATCTGGTCATTTACAGCATATCAATTGATTGTAAAAGTGGGATTGAAGAATTGTAACAATTTCGTTAACAAAACAAAAGACGGCCGTTTAAGCCGTTATGTTCAAAAGATAATAATGGGATTTATCTGTTACCCTTCGATAGTGTGAAATAAAATCTTGATCCCTGACCCAGGGTACTCTCCACTTGAATCTGGGTGTTGTGGGCCTCCAGAATATGTTTGACAATCGCCAAACCCAGTCCAGTTCCGCCTAGCTTCCTGCTTCTGGCCTTATCCACTCGGTAGAACCGCTCAAAAATCCGGGATAAATCTTGCTCGGGGATCCCGATACCGGTATCGACCACTTCTACTAAAACATCGTTTTCTCTTTCGCTTACTCTGACCTCGACTCGTCCTCCTGGCGGAGTGTATTTAATAGCATTATCGATCAGATTAATCATTACTTGTTCGATCCGGTCAGGGTCTCCCAGGGCATAAACCGGGGGCTCAGGTACCACTAAGGCAAATCGGACCTGCTTTTCTTCCACCTGAGGTTTAAACTTCACCGCTAAATTTTTGAGCAGCTCGCTCAGATTAAAACTCACCATTCTGACTGGATCTACCTTAGACTCGATCTTGGACAATTCCAACAGGTCATGGATCAACAACCGCAACCGCTCAGCTTCGTTTAAAATTATCTTGACAAATTCCCGGGCAGTTTCCGGGTCATCTAACGCCCCATCCAGCAAGGTCTCGGCATATCCCTTAAGTGACGTTACCGGTGTTTTTAATTCATGCGATACATTAGCAACAAAATCAGCCCGCATCCGCTCAAGTTTACGGATCTCTGTAATGTCGTGGAGGACAACCACTACCCCCAGGTTCTGTTCCCCTTGCCCATGAATTGGGGTGAAATTTACTTCAACCGTTTTCTCGTGCGGCGAAAGCAATAACAGTTCTTCATGTACCGCTTCCCGATTCTTGAGAACTCGGCTGACCAAAGTGCTAAGGTCATAGTTACGGATTACTTCCGCCTGCGGTCGGCCAACCAGCACATTTCGCTCGATCCCCAGGATCTTTTTGGCCGCCGGGTTGATTAAATCGATTCGGCCATCGCCGCTAACAAAGATCACGCCACTAACCATGCTGGCCAGAACAGATTCCAGTTTACTCTTACCCATGGAGACTTCGTCAATAGTTTCTTTAAGTTGCTGAGCCATTCGGTTCAAAGCTAAACCCAGCACCCCAACCTCATCCTGGTGCGTTGTGTAGGTGCGCAGGCTGAAATCCCCTTCAGCCATTCTTTTCGCCGCCAGCGTCATTTCTTGAATAGGCCGGGTTAAACGTTCCGCCAGCTTCAAGCCAATTACCGCCGCCAGCACCGCAGAAAACAAGAAGGCAGTAATAACCATCACCCACAGGCGAGATAAAGCTCGGTGAATTTCTGTCAATGATAGGGCTAGACGCACAAACCCTTTAGGCCCCGTTGGCCCTTCGATCGGCAAGGCCACATACATCATGCGGGTTTTGACGGTGGTACTTTCCCGTTCCGAGATCCCGATCCCTTCGGTCAGGGCCTGCTGGATTTCTGGCCGTTGTAAATGGTTATCCATTTGCGAAGCCAGCTCTTGAGAATCCCCCAGCACCACCCCATCAGCGTCGATAATAGTCACTCTGGTCTCGGTTACGCGGCTAAGACGTTCAGCCAACTGCACCATCACCGTCGACCGGTCAGAGCGGTCAATAGCCGGCGCGACCATCTCCCGGACTAATCTGGCTTCAGTTAAGAGTTGCCCCCGTAAGTCCTCAATAAAATACCGTTCCAGCACCTCAATCAAGTACCCGCCCAGCACCAGAATCGAGACCAGCACCAGGGCAATGAAGCTGGCTGATAGCTTCCATTTCAAACTCTTAAACATTAGTTTCGCTCCTTAAACTTGTAACCCACACCCCGAATCGTCAGAATATATTCGGGATTCTTTGGGTCACGCTCAATTTTTTCGCGCAGCCGGCTGATGTGCACGTCCACGATCCGGGTATCGCCAGCGAACTCGTAGTCCCACACCTGATCAAGTAATAAATCCCGGCTGACCACGCGGCCAGCGTTCCGGATCAAGTATTCCAGGAGTTCAAACTCCTTGGGAGTCAGTTGCACCTCCCGGCCATTAACGGTCACCTCATGGCGGGCCAAATCAGCCACCAGGTCACCGATAGCAATTTGGTCGCTGGCAAACGCGTCCTGTTTCTTCTGCACCCGCCGCAAGACGGCTTTGACCCTGGCAATCAACTCCCGCGGGCTAAAAGGTTTAGTAACATAATCGTCACCGCCCAGTTCTAATCCCAGGATTTTATCCACCTCATCATCCTTGGCCGTCAACATGATCACCGGGATCGAGATATCCTCTTTCCGCATCAGCCGGCAGACATCGTAGCCGTCAATCCCTGGCAGCATAATGTCCAGGATCACCAGGTCGGGCTGCTCAGACTTAACCTTCTGCAGCGCCTCCAGACCGTCACTGGCCATAATCGCCTCAAACCCCTCTTTTTTCAAGTTATAGGCAACCAGGCGAGCAATGGCTTCCTCATCGTCGACCACCAGGATCCGCTTACCCATCTTGGCCAATCCCCCTCATTATAACTGCTTGATAAAATTACTATATCAAAACCCAAAGAAAAACACCACTTCAGCGTTTTTGCTCAGTGGTGCTCTCCTGAGAAACGTGTTCAGTTTGGGGAAGATGCTCTAAACCAATCTCTCGCAAAATTTGCTCAATTAGTTCTTTAGTCACGCGGTTGCCTCCCTCCTTTCTAGAATCATTTTATCATGGAAAGATTTAAAAATTGTTAAGCAATTATTACATTTACGCGAAACTCTACTCATATGCGTAAACCCTCAGTTTATCAAAACCCAGGGGCCACCTTTTAAGCAAAATCCCTCCTGTAACTGTTTTAATTTTACAAAAGATAGGGCTGGCTGCCTAAGACTAGATTAATAGAACAATGTTAACTCTCAGTTAAGGAATTGTTAGTTTTCAGTTAAAAAAGCTTTCACCTTCGCAATCACCAATTGCACCACGGGTTTGCATCAGGTTCCCAGGCAGATCGCCTTATTCTTTTCTGTCGCCTTGGGCATGCCACAAACTACAGTCACATTGTCCAATTCGCTCAACCTTTCCATCAATACTCGAACTCATTCAGATTTTTCCCAAGACAGTATTATTGATTACAATACTGGCTTATCTGTTCATCCACATCATACATAAACGCATAAACTCCAAACCCGGGTCAAAATCATTTCCATCATCTGGCTGAGCGTCCGCTGGGCTGGTGGGTGAGATAGGCACGAACCCGTGAGCATCGTACTTCGCGCGTTTCCCGGGATCACTTAGGGTGTCGTAAGCCTGATTGATGAGCTTGATTTTTTCTTCCGCCTCGGGATTATTTCGGTTAACGTCAGGATGGTATTTGCGTGCCAGACGGCGATATGCCTGTTTAATTTCCTTGAGCGAAGCGTGGCGGGCCACTCCCAATACAGCATAATAATCTTCCATGCTGGCAACTCCTTTTGTACTTGCTGTCTTCAGCTTAACAATGACAATAATAACAGTCAACTGACCAAAAAATAAAACCTTCCCAAAAGTTCGAGAAGGTCAGTCATTAGAATTAGCCAATCACAGCCAATCACTTATCCTTTAGTTGTACTACCCCTAATTTGACCACGTTGTGTTTAACTTCAATTCGTTGTTTAACTTTGGGACTAACGATGTTCTCTGAAGCGGCGGTGATCTCCAACGCCAACGGGTAGTTGTAATAAGAACCGTCAACCTCCAGCACATCACCAGCATGTACCCTGACCGTGAGGTGTTTGTCGCGAAAATCGCCAATCGGTTCACCATTACGCAGCAGAACTGCTTTCTGCAAAGAAGAATAATTGAGGAGACTAACCGTCAAGGTACCGGTAGGGACAGAAGGTCTCCCGCTCAGGCTCATCTCAGACCCCGGCTGGTTTGCGTCATCTACATCTTTAAATACGTACGCGTTATCGAGGTCAAGACTTCTCCCTTCCATTCGTTCAGCAAAACTCAGATAAAAGCGAAGCGGGTCACTGGTTAAAAGTGATTGGGTTACTACTAAGACTACCAGTCCGATAATCACAAACCGCAGCAGAAATCGCTCAATCCGGTCAGCCCAGGACAGAAACCGCTCCTCGGGGAGAGGCTGTTTCACTTAGACTCACTCCCTCTTGGCCTTGTTTCTCTGCACCGTCGCCGATACCGACAACCGGGCACTAATATCATATGCGCTGAACCGGAAAATTATCCTATAAAAATGGACTAGCTTTTGCTATACCGGTCGTTCCACCGCCGACCACGATAACGTGTCTGGTCATTACCTGTAATCATCTCCGTGTATCTATTCCGGCAAATTGACCCGCGTGATCGACCAGGCCAGGACCGCCGCCCCAAAACCGTTGTCGATATTGACCACCCCAACTCCCGCCGCGCAACTGTTCAGCATCCCCAGCAAAGCCGACAGGCCACCAAAATTAGCCCCGTAACCGACACTGGTTGGCACAGCGATTACCGGCCGGTCTACCAAACCGCCAACTACACTGGCTAAGGCTCCTTCCATTCCTGCCACCACCACGATCACCTGAGCCGCCTGCAACTTTTGCCACTGGTCGAACAGGCGATGAATCCCCGCCACACCTACGTCATACAGGCAATCAACACCACATCCAAGCAACTCGGCGGTGAGCCGGGCTTCCTCCGCCACCGCCAGATCCGCTGTACCAGCGCTAATCACTAATACTTTTCCCCGCGGTGGAGTAACCTGACGGCGAACAATGATCAGGCGGGCCAGTTCATGGTACTCAGCCTCTGGGATCACGGCCTGGACCGCGGCGAAAACTTCTGCCGAGGCCCGCGTCGCCAGGACGTTGTTGTGAGCAGCAGACATGCGTTGCATAATTGAGACGATCTGCTCAACTGTTTTACCCGGACAGAAAATCACCTCCGGGAAACCGTTGCGCAGGTGCCGGTGGTGATCGAGTTTAGCAAAACCTAGATCTTCATAAGGCCAGCTTTTGAGCTGTTCTAAGGCCTGGTCCACAGTTATTTGCCCGGCTTGAACACCGGCCAGTAGTTCACGCAAGCTCTTCGTGTTCATGGGCTGGACGACCTCCAATTTCCCTGTTAAGACTCCCCATTTGATAACCCTCCATGTCCAGCGTGATGTAAATAAACCCCAGCGATTTAAAAAAATTCACCACCCGACGGGCAGCCGCCGGCTGAAGGAGAAGGCTAAACTGATTCGTTTGGACTTCGATCCGGGCAATCTGTCCATGGTGGCGGACCCTGACCTGACGCAAACCCAGGCTCTGCAGGTATCTTTCCGCCCGACCGATCTGGACTAACTTTTCACGGGTAATCGGTTGACCGTAAGGTATGCGGGAGGCTAAGCAGGATGAAGCTGGCTTATTCCAGGTGGGCAGGTTCATTTCCCGGGATAAGATCCGGATCTCATTCTTGGTCAGGCCCACCTCCTGCAGCGGTGACCGTACCCCTAATTCTCGGCCGGCTAGTTGCCCAGGTCGGTAGTCTTGAGCATCATCCGCGTTGGACCCATCGACTACCGCAACTAGACCATGCTCACGGGCCAATTCCATCAGTCGAGTAAACCGGGTAAACTTGCAGTGGTAACAGCGGTCAGGTGCGTTATCCGTAAACTTCTTGTTCTCCAACTCAGCCAAAGGCAACACCTTTAATGGAGCGCCTAGGGCCTGGGCCAGTCGGATCGCTTCCTGGGTCTCACCGGGAGGGCCAGTTTCCGAAACGATCATCACTGCCTGGACGCGTTCAGTTCCAAGGACTTCAAGTGCCACCCGTAGCAAAAAGGCACTGTCCACCCCACCTGAATAAGCGATCATTACGCTATCAAGTTCGGTTAATAGTTTTTTCAACATGACCAATTTCTTCTGGATGGTCTCCATGTTGTCCTCAGACTCCTTCATCATCACGCAGCCAGTCCGGTTGGAGATAAAGGTCAATCGGTAAGACTGGACAGGCAAAAGAGTAGGCCGCGCATTTGCTCAAAAGTTCACGCGCCACGGTTAGAAATTCAATCGGCAAACCAGTGGCTCTGGCCGCTTCTTCCACTATCCGATGCCCTTCCCAGATCGTGCGTGCCTCGGTCGCCGTCCCCAGATGGGGATTGCTGACCAGACCGGTAATGGCCAACCTCGCCGCTCGTTCGATCTCCTGCCGCATGGCAGCGATATCGGCCACGTTCCCGGTCAGGGGTCGGTATGGGTTGACCACCATCAGCAGTTCAAAGCCCTGCTGAACAAATTGCGGTTTAAACGTCCCCAGCACTGTGGCCCCGATCTCATCCCCGCCGACATCAAAAATCACATACTGGCTCTCGTCTTGAAAAACTTTGCAGATAGCCGGCGTAATGATCGGCAGATCGGCTTCCAACCACTCTTCGCGGGGAACAACAGTCGTGACCCCTCGTTCAGCCAGCAGGTGACGCAGTTGGCGCGAGCGAAAATAAGGGTTGACAATGTCCAGGTCAACCAGGGATACCGCAAAGCCCGCCTCGGCTTTCTGCAGAGCAAAGTTAATGGCTATTTCGCTCTTGCCACTGCCAAAGTTGCCGGTAAAAATCCTGATCCGTTTATTTTCCACTGGAATTTTTTTCACCCAGCCTATCTATTTCTTAGAGAGAATCCTCTTTAATTAATTTAACCCATTGTGTGACAATTTTTCAATGATTCCACTGCTGAAATCTGTCTATTCTTTTTTTATTATTTCATTATTTTTAGATAGATGTTCTTCAGGAGATGTTCTTCAGGCGGCTTCTGCATCTCAACACCACTGGCAGAGTTTTACTTATTTGGCTAATAACCCTGAGGTGTTAAAGGGTCCCGAGGTCGCCCCCATGACAGTCACATCAGCATAAGCATCTTCGCCGTGCTGAGTCAGATCGAGGCCAGCTTCTTCTTCCTCTTCACTCACCCGCAGTCCGCAGACAGTATCAACAAGCTTCAGGATGATAAAGGTAGTGACCGCCGCAAAAACTACTGTGGCCAAGACGGCGACGATTTGCGTACCCACTAAGGCCGGATTGCCAAACAGGAGCCCGTCATTGCCAGCCGGGTTAATTGCCTTCGAAGCAAAGATCCCCGTCGCGATCGCCCCCCAGGTCCCGCCGACGCCGTGAATCCCAAACACATCGAGGGAATCATCGTAACCCAGCTTGGTTTTGACCACGGCCACCGCGAAATAGCAGAGGATACCAACCACAAACCCGATGGCGATGGCCGACATCGGCCCGACAAATCCCGAAGCCGGGGTGATCGCCACCAGGCCGGCCACCGCGCCGCTGGCCGCGCCCAGAGTGGTCGGTTTGCCGTGGTGAATCCATTCAGCCATCGCCCAGGACAGGGCCGCGGTCGCCGCGGCAGTGTTGGTTACTATAAAAGCACTAACCGCTAAACTCCCCGCCGTAAGAGCACTTCCAGCATTGAAACCGAACCAGCCGAACCAGAGAAGAGCTGCCCCCAGAATCGTGATCGGAACGTTATGGGGGATGAGCGGTTCAGTGCCATGCCCCTTCCGTTTGCCCAGAACTAGAGCGGCAATCAGCCCGGAGACTCCTGAACTGATATGGACAACCGTACCGCCCGCAAAGTCGAGAGCGCCCAGATTCCTAAGCCAGCCGTCAACCGCCCAAACCCAGTGGGCCAACGGGTCGTAAACAAAGGTTGACCAGAGAGTTATGAAAAGGACAAAAGCTGGGAAACGCATCCGTTCTGCAAACGCCCCGGTAATTAGGGCTGGAGTAATAATGGCGAACATCAACTGGAAGGCCGCAAAGGCTTGATGCGGAATGGTCGCCGCGTAATCGGGGTTGGGGTCCAAGCCAACCCCCTTGAACCCAAGCCAATCAAAGGCTCCAATCAGGTGACCTTTGTCAGGCCCAAACGCCAGGGTATACCCAACAACAACCCATTGCACGGAAACGATGGCGATTACGGCAAAACTCTGCATCATCGTGGCCAGCACATTCTTCTTTCTGACCATCCCGCCGTAGAATAAAGCTAGACCCGGTGTCATCAACATAACTAAAGACGCTGAGAGCAGGACAAACGTGGTATCCGCGGTATCGATCTCAGCCGTATCCCCAGCCAGAGCCAAACCAGGTAAAAACAGTATAGCCATGAACATTAATAATGCGATTGACGTCAGTCGCTTTTTCATCTTGCTTACCTCCCCTTGCAAAATGCTTAAATCGCCGCGTCACCGGTTTCTCCAGTGCGAACTCTAATGGCACTCTCAACCGGGTACACAAAAATCTTACCATCACCTACTTTATTCGTCCGAGCAGCCTGAGCAATGATGTCAATTACCTGTTCTACCTGTTGGTCAGTTACCACGATTTCGATTTTTATTTTTGGATTACTGGCTAAAATTCAATTTACCTCACCATCGAGTGTCACATCTCTGTAGAAGATAAGCAACCTTGCCTTTGGGGAAGAGAGTACCCCATCGTCTACTAGCCCCAAGATACGGGTACTCTTTTTGTTTTCTAACAAAAAGATAAGGCCCTTGTCGACAGTACCATCCCTGTCTTCAAGGGCCTCATTACCCGTTCATGGTGGGAACTACAGTGCTCCCTTTTTGAGTAATTACATTTTTACATTATCTTATACCGGTTAACTCCACGTGTCAATGGGTGGAAAACAATTATTTTTGGCGCAGATCCACTGCTATTTCTTAGAACTTACTGGGAAATCCTGCCAATCGACTAACCCATCGGCTAGCTGTGACATAACCTGTTCCACTGCGGCCTGATCCAGCTCAAGAAGTTCTAAAGCTTGTGGATCAAGCGGATAACAAAGTCCATCAATACCCAGACCAATCCCCATCATTATACAAATCGCGTCTGACACGTGCACAATCGCGGCTAACCGGCGGTGGTTGGGAGCCGCCATCGGTTGATGGTGGTATGCAATCGGCTCCGCCAGTTCAACCGGCAGGTTCCAGGCTTCAGCGACCCGCGCTCCCACGGCAGCATGATCAAAACCAAGAACAGTTGCTTCGGCCACCATAAAGGGTACTTTTTCTTTTTCTATTCGCCGGGTTACTTCCTGGTAAACATCCTGTAAAAAAAAGTTAAGCACCACTTTGCCAATGTCATGCAGCAAGCCCGCGGTAAAAGCTTGATCGATGATGGGAAATTTCACCCGCCGGGCAATGATCCGCGCCCCGATTCCACAGGCGTAGGAGTGTCGCCATAGTTCACCTTGTCCTAGGGCATAACCACTCATTTCCCGGTTGAGCACGTCATGCACAGAAGCGGCTAAGACCAGGCCGCGAATCGCGTTAAAGCCAAGGAGAATAATTGCTTCAGTAACGGTGGAAATCCGACGGGGAAAACCGTAGTAGGCCGAGTTGGCCAGGCGAAGCACGCTCGCTGTTAAACTCTGATCCTGGCTGATCACATCGTTCAGGTCTTTGGCAGTCGAATTCGGGTCATCGGTCAAACTGATCACCCGGCGGGTGATCTGAGGTAAAGCTGGCAGGTCTTTAACTCTCTCGACAATTTGCTCTAGCTCCAGTATAGCTCCTCTCCCCCTTCAACGTTGTACCAACCAGACTAACGTAATTCTGCCCGTCGCTCCATGTCCATACGGTAGGCGCGTAATTCTTCATTCATCTTGAAAAGCAGTCTTTCCACATCGAATTTCGAGAGATACATATGTTCAGGTTCTATAATCTCGACTTTGCGAAATTCGTCACGGGCGATAAAGTGAATAACGTCCTCGATCGTCTCCGCTTTAATGGTTACTAAAACTGGAGCGTAAGCCACACCTTCTCCCTTAAAATCATCGAAAACCGTGTAAACATCAGCACTGACGTCAATGTCCTCGATCTGCACGCCCTGAATCGGCACATTGCGCAGCAAAGCCACCTTGTGTTCTCTGGTTTCTTCCGCTACCTGTTCGATCGTCTTTCCGCCAAAGAAAAATCGGCTGGGTCGGGCGACCCCTTTATAATCGAAACGAACTCTGACCTTAAGGCTGGTGTGAACAATTTCATCATTCTCACGAATTTTCACCATTCAGTTAGCCTCCCTGTCTCGGTTTCGGCGGAGAGTCCAAATAAGTTAATACCCAAAATTTAACTTTCTTTAACTTCGCCATTTACTGACAAATTCCTGCTTACCAGGCGACCCGGCTTGAGCATATCTCGCCCCCGGTCAAAATACCCGGGTAGGTGTTCCCAGGCCTCTTCCCTTACTAAATATTCTTTATTCAGCCGGGCATAATAATACCAACTTTTTGAATTATACACTAACGGGAGGGATAAAAATTGCGACGAGCAGTGATCAGCTGGTTTAAGTCGCTAGAACAGGCCCAAGGAGCAATAAAGGAAATTGGTGAGGCCAAACTGGCTAATAATGAAATCTCCCTGGTGGTGAAAGCCGATCACTCAACCCGCTTTTGGTTCGAAATAGGCGAGGAGTTAACAGAGCAAGCCGCTAATCCTTTAGCAGTTTTTAATGGGATGCTGGTACAGACCCAGACGATCGAATTACCTGAACTGGGGAAGGTTGCAGCCGCAGGGCCGCTGGGTGGAACGCTGATGCGCGAAGGCGACGAAGGTTTAAGCCAAAGTCTGGCCAACTATGGTCTGTCAGAAGACCGGGCCAAATATTATGAGCAGAAGGTCCGGGACAACATGGTTTTAGCGTTGATTGAAACCGATAACTCCAAGGTTAACCGAGTAGCTAATATCCTATCAGCTTTCGGGGGAAAAGACGTAGAAAAATGGAGCCGCACCATTGATAAACCTCTGAAACCCCGCAAGTAATAATACAAGTAATAATAAATGTCCCCAACTGCATTAAGCTGGGGACTTTCTATCTGGTCGTGGTGATTTCTTTTGGCCGCTACCCGCCAACTGTTTTAATTTGCGCACTTCCGCTGGGGTCAGGTGGCGATACTGGCCAACCCGCAGTCCGTCCAGGCTGAGAAATGCCAGTTGTGTTCGCTTGAGTTCAAGCACGGGATGCCCGATCGCCTCGCACATTCGTCTGACCTGCCGGTTCCGGCCCTCGTGAACCTGAATTTCCAATAAAGCATTTCCCTCTATCCTGGCTAACAAACGCACCCGGGCTGGGGCAGTTTTTCCATCCTCTAGTTGGACTCCTCTTTGTAAAGTCCGCAACTTGGCCGGCGAGGGTACGCCGAGCACTTTAGCCAGGTAGGTTTTGCTCACTTCGTGTTTGGGGTGGGTCAGGGCGTAAGTGAGTTCACCATCATTGGTCAACAGCAGTAAACCTTCCGTGTCATAATCCAGGCGGCCAACCGGATAAATTCGCTCACTAACTCCTCGAATCAGGTCAGTCACTTTTTTCCGTCCCTGCGGGTCACGAACGGTCGTGACATATCCCACCGGTTTGTTCAACAGGATGTATACCGGCTCAACTGGCTTTTTAAGCCGGCGCCCATCCACCTCGATCACATCACGGTCCCAATCAACCTTCATCCCCAACTGGTTCACAATTATTCCGTTAACCCTGACTCTTCCGGCCAGGATTAATTCCTCGCTGCGCCGGCGGGAAGCAATCCCCGCCTGAGCCAGGACCTTCTGTAAGCGTTCCAAAGGGTTTCACTCCTAGGTCGCGGAGCCGAGCTTCACCGCCAGCATTCTCAGACTCTCGGCCATTTGCTCAAGAGAACGAACCGCCGATGAAACCTCTTCCGTCGCCGCGGCTTGCTCTTGGGTCACTGCCCCGGTTTGTTCTACAGCCGCGATGATCTCCGCCATTGATTTTTCGATATTCGAGACGATCCGGGAGATTTGTTCCACAGACACCGTACTATTTTCTGCCAGTTTGCGCACTTCGTTGGCTACTACGGTAAAACCTCGCCCCTGCTCACCGGCCCGGGCAGCTTCAATCGCCGCGTTCAGGCCGAGTAATTTGGTCTGTTGGGCCACGTTGCGGATAAACCGAAGGATCTCGTCGGTTTCTCCGAGATGCTCCCTGGCTTTTTGTGCTGCTCCTAAGAGTTGGGCACCCCCATTAGCCAGTATTTGCGCCCCTTTGGCCACTCCCTCCATGGTCGCGGCCACTTGTTCTACCGCGCGGGTTAATTCATCGGCCATCGCCGCCAGTTGCTGGGCCTGATCCCGCTGCATTTCAAGCATTTCTTCCCGCCCCGCCACCAGGACCCACATCAGCTTGGCTACGTGCGAATCGACAACTGTTACCGCTTCAGGCTTCTTGTCATACACCAGGTCAAGCACCTTTTGGCTACCGGTAGCTTCGATTATGATGTTCAATCCCGGTAAATTTAATAACTCTACAATGTCCCTGGTAGTCC
Source organism: Bacillota bacterium (assembly GCA_013178045.1). Classification (NCBI taxonomy): domain Bacteria; kingdom Bacillati; phylum Bacillota; species Bacillota bacterium. The sequence goes on along the minus strand of JABLXP010000002.1, from coordinate 105,918 downwards.
AGACGCCCATCTTCTTGGCCATTTGCATCCCCGGCGCATCATCTTTTAGGTCAGCTATACCTACGATCTCGATTTCGGGCAACCCGTGTAAAGCCTTGAGAATCGATGCCCCGCCCTTACCAGCTCCCACAATACCCACCTTAGTGGTCATCCTACTACACCCTCCCTCTTATTCTCTTGTTGGTAGGGTTCGACAATATATTGCTATTTCCTTCCAAACAAATATAATTTAGTGAAACTTTACACAATTTTCATGTGCATCACCGCCCGGTGGTTGACACCGGCACCACCAATGTTCGTTACCGAAAAAGCTGGTTGCAGATATAGACCGAAGCAATGAGACTGGTCACATCAGCAAGCAGTCCCACCGTCAGAGCGTATCTGACCTGACGGACACCAACTGAGCCAAAATATATGGTCAAAATAAAAAAGGTGGTGTCAGTACTTCCCTGCATGGTGGAAGCCAGCCGACCGATGAAACTATCGGGGCCATAATGATTAATGAGTTCAGTCGCCAAACCCAGGGCAGCACTACCGGATAAGGGACGCATAACCGCCATCGGCAGCACTTCGGCCGGCACTCCCAATCCAGACATCAGGGGTTGCATCATGCCACTGACCAGGGCCATCGCGCCTGAAGCCCGAAATATACCGATGGCCACGAACATGCCTACTAAATAAGGGATAATCCGCACCGCGGTTTGGAAACCTTCTTCCGCCCCTTCGACAAACGTCTCGTAAACTGGCACCCCGCGGAAACAGGCATAAACAGGGATCGTTAGAAGCAAAGCCGGAATAGCCCAGCGGGATACGGTTTCCAGAATCTCGACCAGCATCAGCGCCCACTCCTTATGAACCGATGCAGCTGGCGAAAGATATAATCCGCGATGATCGCCACCATCATCGAACAGGCGGTGGCGAAAATGGTTGTCCCCACGATCTGGGTGGGAGCAATTGAACCGGCGGCCGCTCGCACACCGATGATGGTAGCGGGGAGCAGGGTCAGGCATGAGGTGTTCAGGGCGAGAAAAGTACACATGGCATCAGATGCTTCCTCGGAATGGCGGTTAAGAACCTGCAGTTCTTGCATGGCCTTCAAGCCAAAGGGGGTCGCGGCATTGCCTAATCCCAGAATATTAGCGGTGATATTCATAATCATCGCTCCCATCGCGGGGTGATCCGCGGGGATGCTAGGGAAAAGCCAGACCATAAACGGTCTGACCAGCTTAGCCAGAAACTGAACGAGCCCTGCCTTTTCGGCGATTTTTAATAATCCCAGCCAAAAAGCCATGATCCCCACTAACTCAAAACAGACCTCCACCGCCTGGCGGGCAGAACTCAGGGTGGCCTCGGTCACCACTTCAATCCGCCCATTCATCGCGGCAACCGCGATCCCCAGCAAAATCATACCCAGCCAAATTGCATTCAGCATTCTGTCCACCCCCATGACATGTCTTCTGGTAGAACTTATGAGGGTGGCCGGATAAATAGAACTGCCAGTCCAACCGTTTACTGGGTTGGTTGGATGGACGCTGGCTGTTGATTTTGGTTATTATTTTTTCTTTGCACCATCGCTTGAATTTGGTTGATTACCTGGGGAGCCAGGTCAATTAAACGGTCAACTATCATGTTGCCGTCCACAGGAAGCAGCCGGACCTGATTGTTACCAACCACGAGAAAACCGACTGGTTGAACCGAAACCCCGGCACCGCTGCCACCACCGAAGGGAAGGTAACCCTCACCTCCCCGCTCAGCATTTCCCGAGTCATATTCACCACCGCCGGCGGCGAATCCGCAGGAAACGCGCGAGACTGGAATAATAACACTACCATCCGGCGTCTCGACCGGGTCGCCCACCACGGTGTTGACATCAACCATCTCCTTGATGCTTTCCATTGCAGTCTTCATCAGGGTTTCTATTGGGTGTCCTGTCATCTGAATTTACCCCCTTATGTACACTTTTCCAAAATCCCAGCTCATGGGTGAGCCAGACCCCTTTAATTCCAGTAATTATAATATGACCCAAACGCACCTTAAATATGCAGTCAAAATCCAGGTTGAACCGGGGAGACTGAAACATTGGCCGGACGATAAACACTGGCCGTCTCACGTTCACCATCACACTGCGCCACAGGTTGGCCCAGATCCAGCCCTTGAGGGCCCACAGGCAACCGGTCGTCAACCCGGTTTCAGCAGGATCATCGCTGCCAAATTCAGTGATCCAGCGCAGATGTGTAAGTTTTACTCCACCAAAAAACTCGTGTAACAGGCGGAAGACCTTCCAGTATTTGGGCAAAAAATACTTCAAGACTGGCCAAAACCGACGTAATTTGCTTGATTCAATGCGCAGTGTTTCCTCCGCGATTGGCTCACCCCAGCGATTTTCCCACTCTGTGACCAGGTGCCAGAAGGGAATCCAACCCTGATTAGACCAGTGGATCGATGGCACCTCAAACTTATAAACCAACCAGCCGTGCAGGGCTTGAACCGTGATGATCAGTTCGTCGTTACTCCTTTTCTTGAGGTAACTGACCCGGAATTCTAGGGAAATCAGGGAAATTAACCCCAAGGTCAGTAGAATAAAAATCGTAATCACTACGACCTTGACCACCAAACGGCACCCCCGGGTCAAACACGTCTCATCCTGCATCCTAAGTTTCCACACAAATTATAGGTTTATACTAAAGGGCCTGACATTTTCTTAACGTCAGACCCTCATTCTTCCAGTTCGGGTAATTCGGCCAAATCACGCAAACCAAAGTGCCACAGGAACTGTTCCGTAGTTCCATACAGAATCGGCCGTCCCGGTACCTCTTTTCTGCCAACTTCCTTAATCAGTCCCCTTTCCATCAGGTTGGTCAGCAACCGGTCCACTTTGACCCCTCGAATGAGTTCAATTTCCCCCCGGGTGATGGGTTGCTTGTAGGCAATAATGGCCAGGGTCTCCAGAGCAGCCGCCGACAGGCCGGTTGGTCCTGACTTATTCAGTTTTTCCACGTACGGGTAATACTCTGGTCGGGTGCAGAGACGGTAACCGTTCCCGACCCGGGTCAGGTGAAACCCGTGCTTATTCCGGTTATACTCCTGTCCTAGCTGTACTAACAGCTCCTGGACATCATCTGCTGGCAAACCGACCAGCTCGGTTAGTTCCGCAATGCTCAGCGGTTTAACTGCTACAAACAGCAGGCACTCAATCGCCGCTTTCGCTTCCTCAGGGAACAAGACTGACATGCTGTTTTTCTCCTCCTCGGTTTTTCAAACCGGGTACACCATAATCGGCCCGAAAAGCTGCCCCTGCCGGACCACCACCCGCCGGCGCCTAATCAACTCTAACAGAGCCAGGAAAGTGACCACCACCTCTAATTTCGAGGCACGCGGAGAAAAAAATTCGCTAAAAGCCAGCCCCCGACGGTTGATGGCGATCTGGTCCAGGATCTCTCCCATCTTTTGGGCGACCGTGATTTTTTCCCGCTCAAGTTCCATTGCTTCCTCTGACTGGTTCATGCGGGCCAACACATCCCGCAAGGCCTTGATTAACTCTGGGAGCGAGACCTGGAGCTGGGGCATCTGGTTTAAACCATCAGCAACCAGTATATCGGTTACCGGCCGCGGTACGCAATGACGCATTTGTTCCTCACGCTGCCGCAAATATTCGGCCGCCTCTTTATAGCGCTTATATTCCAGCAGCCGTTCCACCAGTTCCTCCCGCGGGTCCGCGGGAGGAACGTTCTCTTCGCCACCAGAAGCTGGCGGGGAAGGTAAAAGCCAACGTGCCTTGATCTCCAGTAAGGTGGCAGCCATGACCAGAAAATCGCTGGTCACCTCGAGATCCAGTTCCTGCATTGTTGCCAGGTACTGGAGATACTGCTGGGTGATGTGGGCAATAGGAATATCGTAAATGTCAATTTCTTCTTTCTCAATCAAGTGGAGGAGCAGGTCAAGTGGACCCTCAAACGCATCCAGTTTTACACGGTAACTCATAACAGCTTGAGTAATACCGTCGCCAGACTGTGGGCGGAAGTGCTGATCAGGCTAATAATCACATTCGTCAGCGGGTTAAGCAACCAGCCAATGGCGCCGGTGGCAATCAGTACCAACAAAATTAGTGTTCCATGGGTTTCCAGAGTATAAAACAGACCTGACTGGCGGCCCGGCAACAATCCGGCCAGGATCTTGGAACCGTCTAGCGGCGGCACCGGGATCAGGTTAAAAGCCGCCAGGACAACATTAATCCTGATCAGTGGCCGCAGCAGCTCCAACGCGATGACCTGATTCCTCATTCCCATCGCCTGGTTGGAAATGACCAGGTAGTAAATCAGGGCTCCGATAAAGGCCAGGACAATGTTCATCAGGGGACCAGCCAGGGAAACCAGCATGATCCCCCGCGAGCGGTCACCTCGAAAGCGCAGGGGGTTAATCTGGACGGGTTTCGCCCAGCCAAACCCCGCGAACAGGAGCAGGATAAAACCTAACACATCTATGTGAGCCAAGGGATTGAGGGTTAGGCGTCCCTGGTAAGCTGGCGTCGGGTCCCCCAGCCAATCAGCAACTTTTGCGTGCGCGTATTCATGGAAGGTAAAACCGATGACGATCGCGGGCAGCGAGATTAGCATATATGTAATATCAGGAATTAGACTGGGCATTCACCACACTCCCTTCCGGTTGTCGCAACAACTCGTTAATCAGGGCTAGTTCTTCCTCGCGGTTAGTCACTCGACCATCCAGCCGGGCGTCCCGGACCGCTTCCAGAATCCTTCTAAATGCTGGACCTGGTTTCAGGCCCATTTGGATCAAATCGTGACCGTTAATAGTTGGCTGACAGTGGCGCTCGGTGTAAAGATAACGGGTGAAGACTTGCCGCCAGACGGACGTTTTTGCTCTAACCAGCAGGAAGACCAGAACCTCCGGCGGCAAACCGTGGAGCCACCGGTACAGGGTACTCATCGGCACGGACAGCGGGCTGACCTGGGCCAGCTGATGTTCCACGCGAAAAGCCGCCACGAGGGCCTGAACCGCCCGTTTTTCCAAGCGAAATCGCCGGGCAATCTCCTCAGCCCCGATCAGGCCCACGGGGTGAACAATGAGTAAAAAATAGAGAATCCACCGTTCCACGGCAGCTGTTGGTTTAAGGGATTTAAAACGGTCCAATTCAGTTGGTACCCGGGCCAGCATTTCCCACAGGTCCGGTCCAAATTCAACCTCGGGGAGAATCTGTCGCTGCACGCCCAGTTCGGCCAGTCGCCGCAGCGCGCGCAGTGGTCTGAGCTCATTTAGGATCAAGATCAGTTCATCGCGAATCCGCTCGTAAGAGAGTTCCCGCAAGAAATTATTGGCCATGGCGTTTTTGGCCAATTCCAGGGTCTGTGGCTCAATTTTAAACCCGTAGCGTTGTTCAAAGCGGATGGCTCTGATGATGCGCGTCGGGTCTTCAACGAAGCTCAGGTTGTAGAGGATACGGATTAACCCCAGTTCCAGATCACGCCGCCCGCCGAAAAAATCAATCAGGTCACCAAATTTATCTTCGTTCAATTGAATGGCCATCGCGTTGATTGTAAAATCACGCCGGTAGAGATCATGGCGCAGGCTTGAGCTTTCCACCGTCGGCAGGGCAGCGGGATACTCATAGTATTCCACGCGCGCGGTGGCCACATCAAGTTTTAATCCGTTTGGTATTGAAACCTGGGCCGTGCCAAATCTTTTATGCACGCGGACCTGACCGCCCAGTGATTCGGCCAAAAACCGGGCAAAAGCCGGCCCATCGCCTTCCACCACCAGGTCAACATCCAGATTCTTGACCTTGAGCAATAGATCACGGACAAATCCCCCCACGACAAAAACCCGACAACCCTGGGCATCAGCCAGGCGACCGACCTCACGCAGTAGCTCATGCAAGTCACCGGGCAGACACTCCTCCATCAGGTGTGCCACATTCGTCGGGTTTAACAGTCCATCACCACCATCATAGAGCAGTTGGTGGTCTTCTGGCAGATCCTTGCCGTGGAAAGTTCGCAAAACATCGGTCCGCGAGACGATCCCGATAATCCGTCCGTTCTCGATCACCGGCAGCCGACCGATGTCGTGCTCAATCATCAGGTACTGGATTTCCGTCACGGGCGTCTCTGGCCCAACCGCTATTACCGATTTGGCCATATACGCCTTGACCGGGGCGTGTCCCAGTCCATGGAGTTTAGCCTTATCAACATCGCGGCGGGAGATTACCCCCACCACCCGGTCGCCATCTACCACGGGCAGCCCCGTGTGCCCATAGCGCAGCATGATCTTGCCGGCTTCTTCGATAGACAGGTGCATGGGAACCGTCTTCACCGGCGTAGACATAATGTCTCGGGCTAAGAGCGGCGGGCGGATTTTTTCGCGTAATACTCTCTGTAATTCATCCAGCACGCTCTCCAGAGTTCTCCCTTTGATGGTTGCCGAAGCAGCTTTTTCGTGGCCGCCCCCCATGAAGCGGGCACAGATCTCGTTGACAAGCACTGAATCCAACCGACTGCGCGCCACCAGGTACACTCGCTTGTCCATCGCCACTACCGTAAACACCACGTCATAAGCCTCAATCTCTCCCAATTTGTGGGTCAAGAAATCGAGCCCGCTTACGTATTCATCAGCCAAGCCCGTCGTCAGAAGGACATCGACCCCGTTTATGTTCTGGTGTCTGGCGTTATTCAGCAGTTGATTAAATAGTAATTTTTGCTCCTCGGACAATGGTCGTTCCATAAAACTGGCGATCACGCCTAAATTGGCGCCAGCCTCCAGAAGATAAGCCACCGCCTGAACGTCTCGCGGGGTAGTGCTGGGGAAGAGCAGACTACCAGTATCCTCATAAATGCCCAATGCCAGGATCGTCGCCTCAAAGGCCGTCACGGTTAAACCTTGTTGACGAATCTTTTCTACCAGCAGCGTGGTCGTCGCCCCAATCTGCTCGGCCACGCAAACTACCGCCGACACATCGTCTCCGGTTGCCGGGTGATGGTCAAACACGTGCACTTCCACCTTACCCTCATCAACCAGCGCCTGCAGCGGCCCCAGCCGCCGCGGGTTTTTCGTATCTACCATAATGACCCGCTTCACTTTAGCCAGAGGGATTTCCTTCGCCCAGCGGATCGGTAGTGAATCCTTATGCAAAGACATAAACTGCTGGACATTGGCAGACAAAGTACCCACCAGGACTAATTCCGCCTTCGGGTACAGGCGTTTGGCCGCCACCATTGCCGCCAGGCCATCAAAATCCAGGTGATTGTGCGAAACAATGATTTCCAAAGCAGGTTCCTCCTGGTCGTAATCAAGAGCATTATAGCACAAGAAAAACTGATAGTCGATAACAACAAGAAAATCGGCTTCGTTAAAAAACGCACCGAAGTCGAGACGTTAAAGAGAATAATAGTAAAAAAGCGGAAAAGACTAATCAAAAAATTAAAAATTAAGTGATCTGGGGGGCCATTCATGCAAATTTTCATGACAATTTTCATCGCCCTGTTCTGTCTGGCCGTAGGGGTCTATACAGGCAGCTTTGGCTATTGGGTCTGGCAAAAAAAGAATTATCGGGGTGCCATCGGCGTGTTTTTGCTTGCCATTGCGGCGGTGATTGTCCCGATGCTGCTCTGGTTTTCTTCTCTCTATCCTTAAGGTAACTCCTCCCTCGAAGCTAAATACAGGCGGGACAAGTTTCACCCTCTTAGCGGCATTGTCTTGATCTGCAGACCGGTCCGACGGATCCGGGTTTTCACCGCCACCTTGATTTCCGCCGTACGGAACTTACTTGGCCAGTCAAAGCGCTCCCATTCATCCCACGTCCAAAACAAGCGTGCGGCCTTATTACCAAACCCAAAAATATCCGCGTCAAATTCGTTTTGGGACCGCGCGATCAGCTTGCGCACCAGGTCTTCAATTTTTTGGGAAAAAGCCTGTTCCAGTTCCGGGATCAGTTCGGGATCAGCGTAGTTGATCCCACTCTGCACCCCTAAAATATCTGCCTCAATTTGGAGAGTTACTTGAATCTCTGGCCGTCCATCTACCAATCGCACCTTCACCAAGGGTAACCGGCCCAAAGTAACATCGAGGGGAATAACCATATCGGGTTGCCTGGGGTCACGCAAGCTGATAAATCCCCGGCGAAACTCCCCGCGCAGCATCATCAGCACAATCGTCTCATCCCCGTTAATCGTCCCGACCATCCTGTCCTTTTTGAAGACCGCACTGCCCATAAACTCTACCTTGTTTCCTCCTGTTCGGGGTAAGTCACCCGCCAGGTATGATCCCTCAGACACATACTGTTTCTCGGCGCTCTGCTCATCTGCCTGGCCTGGCCGCTTGCCCGGGCCGCTAGCCTGAGAAGTATCATGAGATAACGCCTCTTCCCTGGTGCGGTTCACCCCGACCAGAATGGCCACCGGGTTTTCACCCTTTGATTTGATGGCATTGGCAAAATCGTACAGCCAACTACGGGGAATAAAGCCGGTGTAATATTGACTGAAGCTTAAAAGTTCGTAGTACTTATTGACGTTCTTATCTAACATTGGCTGATTGTTTTCGATAAAATCTTTGGCAGATCCTCGGGCCACCATGATCAGGACATCCCGGCGGGCTTCCCGAAAACGAAGCAGGCCAGGCACCCATGTTCCCACCCCTTTTTCTCGGGCCAGTTCCTCGGAAACTACAATCGCCTTGGTGTGCATCAGTGAAGCCCGCCGGTGGATATAGGTATTGACCATATCAATACTGACGAACAGCGACGGCGACTCAATCGAGGTCACCAGGACGGGTTTATTATTATCGCCACTACCACTACCACCACCCGTACTTCTACCTTCACCTCCACCACCGCCCATGATCCGGGGGATGGCAATCTGGTAAGTCACTAAAATTTGATTTTCCCTGCCTTTATCAAGCCCGATCGCCAGCACAAAGGCCTGTTCATCTACCTCCCGCCGGCCCCAGCAGCCCGTAAGCACTAAACTAAGCAGAATCGCCAGGAGGCTGATGACCATCCATTGACGCACCAGATTGTCCCCCTTTCCGACGAATTAGAGTTACCAGAAAAAGCAAACCAGGCAAAACAAAAGTGATTATCCATCCCAGATTTTGCAAGAATTGCCGATCCCAGATCATGGTCGTGGGGTAATTAGGGGGAATAAAAGCAAGAGCATAGGCGACAAGCGCCGTGGCCAGCAAGATCGGCCGATAATCAGGCAGGCTCAACCCTTTAGCCAGGCCAGTGGTGGCTCCATAAAAGGCGGCCGAAAGGGCAACCAGCCCGTTGAGCAGCCAGAAAAACACAAATATTGTTTCCAATCGCTGAAAAAATCGACCATATCTGATAATACGCGCCAATTGATAAACTGGCAAAACGTTTTCTTCGGCGACTGGTAACTGAAAGATCATTTCATACACCAGTTGGACGACTAGCATCACGGCTAAAGAAGCAAGTATGGCTTAAAACCGATTGACTGAAGTTTACGCCAATTTCCAAGTGAAGGTAAAATCAGGGTCAAAAAGAACACCTCGCTGAAATTTGCACTCTTCAGCAAGCCGGTTTTGATAATCTCTCGTGGACCTGAGCCCAGAAGGGGAAATAGATAGTCACCCTTCCAGAAGGGAATTAATAATACGAGTATAAAACCCAGAGAAAAAAAGAGAAAGGGATACAAAACATGAGCTGTTCGAGCAATGTTCTCCAACCCGAAATAGGCAGCGGCCAGAGATGTGCTGATCAACATCAACAGAACCACACTGAGCGGAGCCTCGGGCAGGGTCGTTGTGATCACCAATTCGGCAAATTCCCGTACGGTAATGATAAACCAAACATAGAAAAAACCCGCATAGGCTAATGCGCTAACCAGACCAACCACCGGGCCGGCGACTTCTTCCCCGATCGCGATTATATTAAGCTGTGGAAACCGCTTCAACAGCTGGATTAGTACACTGAACCCAAGCAGTCCACCCACGCCGGAAACAATGATCACCAGCCAGCCAGCCGTTTTGCCAACCTCGACCATCACCTGTGGGAAACTTAAAAAAACTTTGGCGGTAATCATGGTCATGATCAAAACCATCGCCTCTGCTGGACCAATGTGCCCTTCTTTAATCACGGTTATTCACCCCCTCCGCCAGACGGTATTCGTTTGATCCACTGACGACTGATCTTGGGCTGACGTCGGATCTGCAAGGGATTAATAAACTCGGGCCGCAGTTCCTGCTGCCAGGCTGGGCTGCGCAGGACCAGGTCTGACCCCGAACTGGTGCGTGGTCCAACTGGGGCTAAAAATGGCACCCCGAATGATTTGAGCCTAACCATCAAAATCAGCTGCAGAAAAATTCCCATCGCCAGGCCAACAAACCCCAGGGTAAAACCAAGTAACAGGTAGCCAAATCTTGATATCCGAAGTGAAAAAGATAAAAAATAACTTGGGATAACAAAGGAACCAATCGCCGTCACCGCGACCACAATGATCATGATCGGACTAACAATAGCAGCTGATACTGCTGCTTGTCCCAGAATCAAGGCCCCGACAATTCCGATCGTCGGCCCCATTGGGCCCGGCATCCGGACACTGGCCTCCCGGATCAATTCAAACGACACCTCCATGATCAGCATCTCAACAATGCTCGGAAACGGTACGGTTTCCCGCGAACCGGCAATACTCATCAGCAGATCAGTCGGCAGCATTTCCTGGTGGTAATTGGTCAAAGCCAGGTAGAAGCCAGGTAGTAGCAGGGAAACAATGGCGGCCAACACCCGAATTAAACGTAAAAACGACCCGTATGGCCATTTTAAGTTGGTATCTTCCGCTGAATGCAGCAACCCAAAAATATTGGTTGGCACGACCAGGACAAAAGGATTACTGTCAAGAATAATGGCTACCCTTCCTTCAACTAACAGAGAAGCTACACGGTCTGGTCGCTCGGTGACCAGCATTTGCGGCATAATGCCGAAAGGATTATCCTCGATCATCTGTTCCAACACACCACTGTCCTGGACGTAATCAATCTGCAAAGACTCGATTCGCCGTTTCACTTCCCGCACCAGCTCAGGATTGGTAATCCCCTTCATATACATGATCGCACAATCCATCTGACCAAGTTTTCCTACCTTGATTATTTCTGTCACCAAGTTGGGTGATTTCAGCGTTTTACGAATCAAACCGGTGTTGATCCGCAAGGTTTCCGTAAAGGCTTCTTGAGAGCCGCGGATAACCATCTCTGCAAGCGGCTTTTCCACCTGCCGGTGCTCCCAGCCTTTGGTCTCGACCACAAACACCCTGGGCACGCGGTCAACAAAAATGGCGGTGTTCCCCATCAAAATGCCATCAACAGCGTCTCGAAATTTCGTCTTGCTCTCGACCTGGTTGCTTGGGAGCAAGTGGTGTTCGACCAATTTTTCAATATTTTCACCTGCCTCATTGTGCTCAATGTTCGAAAGCAGCATCAACGGCTGAAAAACCGACAGGTTCTGGAGCTGTTTGTCAGTCAGACCATCGATAAACACTGCCGCCGCCTTGATCCGTCCGTCGATTCCTAAGCCAAATTCGCGGATAATCACATCTTTGTTGTCAGGCAGGTAAAAGATCGTCTTGAGCCGTGCAATGTTTTCGGGCAGGTCAACCGAAACCTCCAGGTCTTCGAGGTCCTCCAGGCTCTGCTCCCTGGCATTGATAATCTTCTCCCTGGTCCAGGCAGAGGCCCGGACAGGTCTGATTTTCTCTCGTCGATCCCCCCGACGCCGTTTCGGGCCTTCCTTTGCCGGGCGCTCTTTTTCAACGAGCGCGCTGGCTTCAGTCCCCTCTCGGAGCTTGGCTTTTGCCTTATTTTCAGACCTGGGTTTGTGCCGGTTTTGGAACCTGGTTTTTGTTCTATCTTGAGACTGCGCTTCCCGGCCGTCCGCAGACTGCTCCTGTTTCCCGCTCGACGCTTGTTCAGGTAAGTCCCCAGCTTGCCGCTGCGCCTGTTCCGGCCGGGTATCCGGTTCCCGACTCACCCTGGGATAGCCGACCTGCCCGGGAGCACTTTTCGGTTCATTCTGGTTGATTAATTCAAAGATGTTTTCCTCCGGCGGTTCGCGATAGATAATGATTTTTTTTATCTTATCCCAGATATTCATTCTGAACCTCAACGTCAGAGATATTCCGCTGGCTTTAGTGTCTCCAAACTCACCCGTTAAATGCGACAACGCAAGCCCTTTTTGGCTCGCGTTGTCAATAATTTCATTATTTTCATTATTAATTAATATTTAATTAATATTTCGTCCTTACTTCATCGATGCTAACTTAACTACCCTTTTCCTCTTCATTCGTTCAGGGATTATGTCGTTACGGAGCAAATCCTCATAACCTTCCCGTTCCACGACCACATCAGCCTCACCGTCCCGGACAAACACTACCGCGGGCCGCCCTAGTCGATTGTAGTTCATCGACATGGAATAGTTATAAGCGCCTGTAGCAGAGACAGCCAGGATATCTCCCCGGCTGGGTGGAGCCAGCGGTATATCCCAGATCAGCATATCCCCTGATTCGCAGTATTTACCCGTAATCGAAACCACCTGGGTCGGAGGTACGGTCGCCTTGTTGGCGATTATTGCCTCATAGCGGGCACCGTAAAGGGCTGGCCGAGGATTGTCCCCCATCCCACCGTCGACGGCTACGTACGTCCTGATACCGGGGATCTCTTTGATCGTACCAATCGTGTACAGGGTGGTCCCCGCTGGACCGACAATCGAACGGCCCGGTTCCACGATTACCTTCGGCACCAGCAATCCTTTTTTCATTGCTTCCTCACGGACGGTTTCCATCACGATATCCGCGTATTCTTCAATCTCCGCGGGCGAATCGTTACTGGCATAGTAAATGCCAAAGCCGCCGCCCAGGTCTAACTCTTCGACAATTAAGCCCGTCGTCGCCGTGACCTCAGCCACAAAATCCATCATCACCCGCGCGGTGTACCGATACGACTCCAGCTCAAAGATTTGTGATCCGATATGGCAGTGCAGTCCCCGCACCACCAGGCTTGGCAATTGCAAAGCCCGCTTAATCGCGCTCATGGCTTGTCCTGTCGGCAAGGGGAAGCCAAACTTGGAATCAATCTGCCCGGTGCGAATATATTCGTGCGTATGTGCTTCAATACCTGGCGTAATCCGCAACAGGATATTGGCTCTGGTATCAAACTGGGCAGCCAGTTCCTGTAATAATTCTAATTCTTGCGCATTGTCCACGACGATCCGTCCGACTTTAGCCTCCAGGGCCATCCGCAGTTCCTCGCGGGATTTGTTGTTGCCGTGGAAATAGATCCGTTGCGGTGGGAATTTGGCCCGAAGAGCGGTGTACAGTTCCCCACCGGAAACCACATCCAGCCCCAGTCCCTCCTCTTCCACCAGGCAGCACATCGCCAAGTTCATAAAGGCTTTGCTGGCATAAATCACTTCCGCTTTTCCGAACTTTTCCACAAATGACCGGTAGTAGCGGCAACAGTTTTCTCTGATCAAAGCCTCATCCATCACATACAACGGCGTGCCAAAATGCTGCGCCAGCTCGACGGTATCACACCCACCTATCTCCAGGTGCCCTCTGTCGTTAATTCGCATCGTCCCATTAAGTCTCATCTTCTTCCCCCCATATCAACTCAAAACGGCCATTGAGTATTCCTCAATGGCCGTAAAATGACCAGTTAGAGTATACCCCTCAACTCCCTGCGTGAGATAGCGCTCCACCAGGAAAAGGGAGATTTCCTGGTGACAGTCCTGCACCTCTTCGGTACAGGCCCAGCCTCAAGGCTCGGGACAAGCCTGAAGACTTCGGCGGAGGCCCCTTTCCAGACCAATCATCAAATTCCCGTTCTCCCTGTCTGTACTCTTGACGCTCCGCGCCTCTACCTCACCTCCAATGAGATGAGGCGCAACTATGTTTTTGTTTATTCTAACATTGTTTTTTTCGACATGTCAACAGGTTACTCCATAAACTTCATTAACGAGAAGTCGGCAGCTGAGGCAGGAGGCCAAATTTGCTGGGATGTCCGCCGGAGCTTGCGGATGAGTAACCGGGTGGCAGGAAAGTTCCAGCTATCGTCGAAATTTATGCCCATACGCCATCCCGCGTTGGAGCCCAAAGTGAGGAGGTATCAATGGTGTCAGAGTCTCAATTTGATCTATATGTCGCTCCCTGTGAAATAGAACTGGCAACCAAAGTTTTGAAAGAAGGAAATATCTTTGTTGTTTCTTTACCCACTGGCGAAATTACCGGGAGAAACCTTGGCAGTCTGGGGTTATATCACGCTGATACCCGCTATCTGGATTGCCTGGAGCTATTCCTTCAGCAGCGCAAACCCATTTTTCTCTCTTCAGCCATTCGAGATAGTCATTTTGCCCAGATTGAATTGACCAATCCTGAGTTTACCCTTCCCTCGGGACAAATAGTCCCTCTACAAACTATTCACATCCGCCTTTTAAGACTAATAAAAGACGCCTTTTTCCAGCGCTTGCGCCTGATAAATTTTAATTCTTTTCCCATAACTCTTAACCTGGATATGATTTTTGGTGCGGACTACAAGGATATCTTTGAAGTCCGGGGCACGAAGAGACCGCACCGGGGAGAATGGCTGCCACCACAGGTTAAACGTTGGGGCATCAGGCTGGCCTACCGGGGTCTGGACGGCATAGTTCGCACCACCGCCATCTCTTTAGATCCCGCGCCGGCCAGCATCACTGCTGAACCCGGCCGGGCGCGCGTGCAATACAAGATTACTTTACCTCCGCAAAAGAAAATCTATATCCACCTCCGCATCGATTTAGATAAGGAAATCACAGAAGACCCGGGTCTTATCAGCACGGGATTTTCCGCAGCGGCCATTATGCTGGCCGGCCGCTACCACCAATGGGAACGAGAATGTACCCAGATTTTTACTGACAACACCCTTTTAAGCAACATGCTGCAAACAGCGGTCACTGACCTGGCCGCCCTGCAGACCGAGTATCCGGGAGAGGGTAAAATCATTGAGGCCGGGATACCATGGTATGCCGCTCCTTTCGGCCGCGATTCCCTGATTACTTCCTGGCAGACTTTGATCTTAAATCCCGAGATTGCTAAAGATACTCTCCGCTTCCTGGCACGCTATCAGGGAAAATGCGAGGACAGGTGGCGGGAAGAGAGGCCCGGCAAAATTTTTCATGAGCTGAGGCGGGGAGAAATGACCCAGTGTGGCGAGGTACCTTACAACCCTTACTACGGGTCCATAGATTCCACCCTATGGTTTGTTATCCTGCTAGGTGCCGTTTACCGGTGGACCCTAGACAAAGAATTCTTGCAAGAGATGGCCGATCCTTTGGTCCGCTGCCTCCGCTGGTGCTTTAAGTATGGGGACCTGGACAATGATGGTTATCTGGAATACCGCCGGGAATCCCCCATGGGATTAACCAATCAAGGGTGGAAGGACTCCTGGGATGCGGTTGTGGACCCGGCAGGCCAGATCCCTTCGGCGCCTTTTGCTCTGGTAGAGGTTCAAGCCTATTATTACCTCGCCCTCCAGGAAGCAGCTGCCTTGCTGCGGCTCCTCGACAAGGAAACGATCGCCACCAATCTCCGCCGGCGGGCCAATAGGCTCCGGCAGCGTTTTATCCGGGATTTCTGGTGGGAAAACGAAGGATACCTGATTTTCGCCCTGGACGGCCAAAAAAGGCCCATCCCCACCCTGGTTTCCAACGGCGGCCAGTGCCTGTTTACCGGCATTCTCTCCCCGGAGCAGGCCCGGCGGGTAGCTCAACGCCTGCTAACCACTGATTTTTATTCCGGTTGGGGTATTCGAACCATGAGCAAAAAAGAAAAGGCCTATAATCCGATGAGTTATCATAACGGTTCGGTATGGCCCCATGACAATGCCATTATCGCCGCGGGCCTGCGTCGGTACCAGTGCTTGGCTGAATTACACAAAGTCGCCTCTGGCCTTTTTGAGGCCAGCACCTTTTTCCCCTATAACCGCTGGCCCGAGCTATTTTGTGGCTTTACGCGCCGGGGATTAACCGGGCCGGTCCGCTATCCAATCGCTTGCGATCCCCAGGCCTGGGCGGTTGGCACTCTTTTTTCTTTATTGCAAAGTCTACTCGGTTTAGATTGCCGCGATAACACCATATATATTAATCGGCCGTTTCTTTTACCAGAAGCGAAGCGATTGGAGATGCGCAACCTGGCCGTAGGCCAGGGCCGCATCGATCTAGTCTTTGAAGAAAAGGAAGGGCAAGTCTTTTGTCACGTCTTACGAAAGGAAGGCAATGTGAGGGTTATCATTGAAGTGTGACATCCTCCCCTCAATAAATTAAGGGGCATCCCTTCGTAGGACGGCAGCTTTTACTGCAGGTTAGCCAGCATTCCCCGGATGACCCGGATCATCACCTTGGCCTTAAGGGGTGTCACGCTCCCCTTTCTCTCAGGGTCATGCCCCGAGAGCATCGAGCGCTTTGGCGGCTATGTTCAATGCTCCTACCCTGTCTGCATCGGACTGGTAGCCGCATTTGGCGCATTTAAACCAGCCCTGCTTTTTGCGGTTGTACCGGGAAACATTCCCGCACCGCGGGCAGGCCTTGGAAGTTTCTTTGGGGTCTACGTAGACTACCGGCACTCCGGCAAGCGCAGCCTTGTATTCTATAAACGAAGCCAGCTCCCTGAAGCTCCAACCTGACATCATGCGGTTGAACTTGCGGGAGCCTTTAGCCCGCTCGCGAATTCCGAGTAGGTTTTCCAGCGCGATAGCCTTGCCTTCTGCCTTGGCTATTTCAACAATGCGCTTTGCTAGACAGTGGTTGATATAGCGCATCCACCGGCGTTCGCGCCCGGCTTCCCTTTTGACACGGGAAAGCCGACCGGCTTGCTGGAGTGCCTTGCGCCGTTCTGCCCAATGTTCTTTACGCCACCTAATTTCACGGCCGTCAAAGAATACGTTGTTGGACAGCACAGCCAGCTTAA
Organism: Bacillota bacterium; assembly: GCA_013178045.1. Taxonomy (NCBI): domain Bacteria; kingdom Bacillati; phylum Bacillota; species Bacillota bacterium. Next base: position 88,963 of record JABLXP010000002.1, on the reverse strand, counting down.
CTATGCCAAAATCGACCCCAATTACGCCACCTGGCTCGTTTAAGTTAGTTTGATAAACAATGGATATGCTGACATACCACTCGCCGGTTTTACTCTGCCATATCTCCATCGACCCCTGGCGGTAGGAACCTCCTGCCAGGTCTTGGAGCCTCCTGGCATGATATTCGGAAACAGCAAGCGGTACAGCTATCTGGCTTCTGCCGGAGGAGACAGGAAACTTGATGATCCATCTTCCAGAAGGGAGCTGGTGAAAAGAATAGCAGTCCTGCCGCACCATGGCAGGAACAGGTTTCTCAAATTTGGGCAGGCTGGCTTTTTTTCCACTGCGTTTGCGGGAGACATAGGATCTCCAGGCCGACAGCGCTTTGAGCATGGCGCATTGGAGCGTCCCTCGGTTTAAGTCGAACAGCTCACAACCCTGTTTGTACGTATCGCGATTTAATTTTGCCCGGCTGGTAGTGTTCAAGGTTTCGGCTTGCTCCAGAAACCACGAACACGCCTGGCGGTAGGTTTCCACCATGCGGGCCATCTTTGCCAGCTTGCCCTTATTGGGAGGCAGGAGTTTAATTTTAAGGGTCACTGTTTGCATACAACAACTCCTCCCGTTTGCTTAAATTATAGCATAACTGGCAGGAAAAATCAAGCCACCATTCATCCCCCGATTAAAATCGGAGGCATTCTGGCGGGATCTTTGTAAAACCGCCTCAGAAGAACAAAGGTTAATCCGTAACCAGGCATGTTCCGCCAGCTGACGGGCCAAATCGAGAAAAAATCCAGGATGCTGGCTGAGGAGCTGCCAAGCCGCCCGGTAGTCGTAAGTCTGCAGTAACCCCAGCACCTCTTTTATCAGCAGTGCGAGGCGGAATCCGAATATCCTGGGTTCAACACAGCGGTTTTCGGCTTCGGGCAAGTTGTCCAATAAATTTGCCCAAATTTTTTCAAATGGTTCTCATCCTCTCGTAAGCATCAATTTCTGGGCGCTCACCCGTCTTTAAACCAGTCAGATAGTGCCTGAGTTTGGTAATAGGTAAAAATTTAAGGTCTTTTTAATCTTTTCTTCCAACGCGGCTGGTCACTTCGCGTTGCTTGTTCGGGCAGTTCCCGGTCAAAAATCAGGGCCCGGCGGGAAACAAAAAGTTCACTGTCCGCGTACGACAACAGGTCAGAGACAAGGAAATTTATCCGCAGTTTGAGTTTATGCGTAGTTTCCAAACAACAAAAAGGGGGCCAACACGCGCAAGCGTGGGTCCCTTTAATTACCTGGTTTTTATCTCACAAAGTTCTTGTCCTTCAAACCACCTGGTTATTTCCCTACCGGTACCTCGGGCAACTTCTTCAAGCTCTCGGCCAGGGCCGCCGGTGAATAATCAACGTCTTCCATATTGCCGCTTAAGTAGGCATCATAAGCACCCAGGTCAAAATGTCCGTGTCCGCTCAACCCGAAGAGAATTGTTTTTGCCTCTCCCGCTTCGCGGCAGGCCAGCGCCTCCTCAATTGCCCCCTTGATGGCGTGGGCAGATTCAGGAGCCGGTAAAATCCCTTCCGTCCGCGCAAACAGCAGAGCGGCTTCAAAGACCGCCTTTTGACTAAAGGCTCTGGCCTCAATGATTCCGTCATGGTAGAGCTGACTCACCAGGGCTGAATCGCCGTGATAACGCAAACCACCCGCGTGAATGCCCGAAGGGACAAAATCGTGGCCCAGGGTGTACATTTTCAACACCGGCGTTAACTGGGCGGTATCACCGTAGTCGTAGGCAAAGACCCCTTTCGTCAGGGTTGGACAGGCGGTTGGCTCTACGGCCACGGCCCGGACCTGGCGGCCGGCCAGTTTATCTTGCAAAAAAGGAAAGCTTAAACCAGCGAAGTTGCTCCCACCACCGCAGCAACCAACAATCACGTCCGGGTATTCATCAACCAGTTCCAGCTGGGCTTTAGCCTCCTGACCAATTACCGTCTGGTGCAAGCAGACGTGGTTCAAAACACTGCCCAGCGAGTAATTGGTGTCATCGCGTTTGGCCGCCTCTTCCACCGCTTCGCTAATGGCAATGCCCAAACTCCCTGGTGAATCCGGGTCCTGCGCCAGGATCCGCCGTCCCGCTTCCGTCAGATTGCTGGGGCTGGGGATGACATTGGCTCCGTACACCTGCATGAACGAACGGCGGTAAGGTTTTTGCTGGTAGCTGACCTTGACCATGTATACGGTACACTCCAGACCAAAGAAGCTGCAGGCCAGACTCAAGGCGCTTCCCCACTGGCCGGCGCCTGTTTCCGTGGTCAACCGTTTGATGCCGGCCTGCTTATTGTAATAGGCCTGGGGAATAGCAGAATTTGGTTTGTGACTGCCGGCTGGACTGACCCCTTCGTACTTGAAATAAATCCGGGCTGGCGTATCCAGGACCTTTTCCAGTCGGTAAGCCCGGATTAAGGGAGATGGCCGGTAAAGGCGGTACATTTCCTGAACCTCTTCAGGAATCTCAATATAGCGTTCGGTGCTGACCTCCTGTTTAATGATCTCCATCGGGAAAATCGCGGCTAAATCAGCAGGGCCTACCGGTTTCCTGGTCACGGGGTGCAGGGGTGGGGCCGGCAGATTGGGCATATCCGCCTGGATGTTGTACCACCTGGTCGGCAGGTCCTTTTCGGGCAGTAAAATTTTGGTAGGAATCTTCTTCCCCATCTCTTCTCTTCTCTCCTCTCCTCAGCTCAGCTGAGCTAATTTATCGTTTAATTTATTCTAACCCAAACCAGGTTGGCCCGACAAGTTGCAAAACAAAAAAAGATTGGTTCGCCGGGGTAGCGTCTAACTCGCCACTCTCGGCGTAACCACCTGAGCGTCGTGGGCCGACTGTTCCCACTTGCCGCAGCGATCACCCCACCGGGCAATGACCCGGTTGTTCAGCTTGATGCCGATGACCTCACACATGTTGGCACAACCGGCACACTCAAAACTGGTGGCAGTAAACTCATCGGTAGCCACGGCAAAGCCGCGGAAAGCCGTTTCGCCCCGTTCCCAGTAAACCTCTTTCGCCAGAATGGCCGCTCCAACCGCCCCCATGACGTTAAAATGCGGGGGGACAAACACGGTTTGCCCCAGGGCCCGTTCAAAGGCCTTCACAATGCCAACATTAGCTGCTACGCCCCCCTGAAAAACGATGGGCCCCCTGATCTCCTTCCCTTTCCCCACATTATTTAAATAACTACGCACCAAGGCTTCACACAGTCCAGCCAGAATGTCTGGGAGGTTGTGACCCATCTGCTGCTTGTGGATCATGTCTGATTCTGCAAATACTGAGCAACGTCCCGCAATGCGGACTGGTGTTTTCGACTGTAAAGCAAGTTCGCCAAATTGCTCAATTGGCAGATTCAAACGGGCGGCTTGCTGGTCAAGAAACGACCCGGTACCGGCGGCACACACCGTATTCATCGCGAAATCCACGACCACCCCGTCGCGGATGATAATAATTTTCGAGTCCTGACCGCCGATTTCGAAAACCGTCTGGACTGTTGGCACCAGATTACAAGCTGCTACGGCGTGGGCAGTAATTTCATTTTTTACTGAATCCGCTCCGATCATCACCGCCGCCAGACGGCGGGCGCTCCCGGTAGTTCCTACCCCTTTGATTTGCATTAAAGGGCTTAAATTCTCCCGTAAGACCCACATTCCTTGTTGAATGGTCGCGATCGGTTGGCCCTGGGTTCGCAGATAAAGGGTCCAGCGCACCTCGTTATCCTCCGTGACCAACGCCAGGTTGGTACTGACTGAACCCACGTCAACCCCTAAGAAAACGTTCACTGCATCTGCACCTCGCTCATTTTTCTTCTCGCCCGCCGCCGGCTCAGGAGATCAACAAAGGCTTCTAACCTGGTGACCAGGCCCGCTTCCCCAGAGTGTTCGTCAAAGTACAAGGTCATCGTCGGTATACCCAGGTCCTGGCTGACTTTTGACAAGACCGACTGAGCCACGATCTCCGGCATGCACGTCAGCGGCCCGATCTGGATCACTCCGTCAAAGTTCTCCTGCGCGAACTTGACCGTGCTACCTACCGTTTCGCGGCCGTGTCCACCAACGAAATAATTGAGGTAAGGACTGGACAGGCGCCGCGCTTCCCTGGCCCCTGGCAGGCGCAGGAAGCCGCCGAATAGATGATCATTAATCCATTCGGAAAGATAGATCGACCGACTGACCTCAACCCCCAGCCGGCCCAAGCGCCGCTCAATTTCCAGATTAACAAACGGCTCGAGAACGGTATAAATCTCACCCACCAGACCAATCCGCAGAACAGACTTATAATAATCCAGGTCTAACTGTCGGTAGGCATTTTGAGCCCACCGAACAGCACCATCAATTTCTAACCGGGTTTTAGCGGCATCGATTTTGGCCAGCGCCTCGGTGAAAGTACGGTCAACCCCACCGTAGACACGCTCACGGGAGCGCCAACGTTCTGCTTCTTCTTCCACGATGTCGACCGCTCTGGCCTTGAACCAGGCCAGCCTGATCGCGCGGACCACTTCAAACCATGAATGGTCACCGGCCAGCACCCGGACCTGCTTGAGAAATTCGGAGAGCTTGTTGTCCGGCGCTTCCAGGACGATCATATTGAACTTGTAACCGAGGTCAGTCAGAATTTCCCGTTCAACCTCAGCATAGTAACCAAACCGACACGGACCCCATCCCCCACCCATGACGATCGTGTCTGCTCCCAGTTCAAAGGCTTCGATAAAATTTCCGATGTTAATTTTCAAGGGGAGACACGCTGTCGCTGGTGAATATTTGGTTCCCAGGCTGAGGGTTTTTTTGCTGGGCACCGGAGGCACAATAACCTCCAGCCCGACGTATTCCAACATCGTCTTGACCGGGATCCACATGTTACCCATGTGCGGAAACGTAACCTTCACGCTGTGCTACCCTCCGTTTGATCATGTCAATAAAGGCTTCTATGCGTGTTACTGTACCGGCTTCGCCGGTGTGTTCGTCGAAAGTTAACAGCATAAAGGGCATCTTGCCTTCCCGGGCAGCATGCCGCTCCACCAGTTCACCCACCAGTGAATCTGGGCCACACCCAAAACAGGTCAGGTGAATGATCCCGTGGATATCGGCCGCTTTCAGAAAATGAAAAGCCCCACCGATCATTTTTTTACCCAGTGTCCAGAACATCCGCTTGCGCAACCGGGCTGATTCCTGTTCGATGATGTCGGCGGGCAGGCTATCCGGGGTCACTACCTCCACCCCCATTGACCGCAGACGGTCAATCAGCCGCATGTTGAGATGGTCATCGTATACGGTATACCCGTGGCCGAGCACCACTACCCGCAGCGTTCGCTCAGGTTGGTCGTTTCGCTTGGTGCTGCGCGGCTGGCGCGGAGTTAATTCTTCCCCGGCTTGCATGGCCGCGATCGCCTCCTCAGGCAACCAGCCCGCTCGCAACCAAGCCTGATACCGTTTGAGCTGCTCGACGGATTTTTGGTAAGGCCGCATTACTTCTGCGGGTCGACGATGAAAAATCAACCCGATTCGCTGTAGTTCCCGTTGAAAAGACTTGTTGTTGCGGCTCAAGTCCACGCAAGTGTCGATCAAAGGCGGTAGCCCGGCGATGTTCGCCCGGATCATGTCCGGTAGGCCCATGAATTTAGGGCAGATATAAGTTTTCGGTTCCATGGCCACCAGCCGGGGCACAAAAAGATAATCAACCTGATTCATTAAGGCCAGCACGTGCCCGTAAAAAATTTTGACTGGCAAGCAAGTCTCATCGACCGCCTGCCCTACTCCTTGATCTAGGATTTTTTTATTGGTCAGTGGCGATACTACCACTTCCGCCCCTAACTCTTCAAAAAACGTTTTCCACATGGGGTAATAGTAGTAGTAGAATAAAGCCCGCGGAATGCCTACTTTGATGCTCATTTTCGTTCAACTCCTTATCCAGGCTAGGTAGTAGTATCTCCAAAAAATATTTTGCCTAATCGGAGAAGATAAATAAGACCAGGTCACCAGAAAATGGACCGCATCAATTACATTTGATGGTTGATGATGAAGAAAAACTGGCTTCAGCACCAGTTTGTAAAAATATTCTTCTATTTTTACAATTACTTATCTTGTTTCTCCTCCTGAGCTTCATCCTTTTGAGGCGGCCCAGGTTTTCTGGCCGGGGCTGGCTGTCGCATTACGTCCAAGGTTTTTAAGATACTCGGCCGCACGTTCTGCACCGGTACCGGGGCCCGGACCAGGATATGCTTGAGGGCCGCCCAGTTAAACGGGATCAACGGCCACAGGTACGGAATACCAAAAGATTGTGACAAAGCCAGGAACAAAAAGGTAATTATGAGGGCCACGATGAAGCCCGGTAGCTTGAACAAGGCCACTGCGGCGAGCAGAAACAGCCTCACCAGCCGGTTGGCCATGGCCAGTTCATAGCTCGGGGTGGCAAAAGTGCCAACGGCCACAATCGCCATATACAATATAACTTCCGGCGCGAACAAACCAACCTGAGTGGCGATCTCACCCATTAACAACGCCCCGATAATCGCCAGCGAGGTCGCTAAAGGTGTAGGGGTGTGAATTGCCGCCATCCGCACCAGGTCAATCGCCAGTTCCCCGATTAAGATCTGGCCAACCAGGGGTATATTCCCCACTTTCTTCGGCCCAATAAACTCCCATCCGGGAGGCAACAAACCCGGCTGAAGGCTAAAAAGCAGCCAGAGAGGGACCAGGATAACAGAAGCCACAATTGCGGCAAACCTGATCCAGCGCAAATAGACGCCAACCGCAGGATTCTGCCGGTATTCTTCAGCGTGCTGCACGTGGTGAAAAAAAGTCGTCGGCACGATGATCACACTGGGTGAAGTGTCTACGACCACGGCCACATGCCCTTCCAGCAAGTGGGCCGCCACCACGTCCGGCCGTTCGGAATACCGGACTTTGGGGAACGGATTCCAGTAGCTGCCGGGAGTGATCAGTTCTTCCACTGATTTCTCTGCCATTGGCAGGGCGTCAATTTTGATCTCTTCGATCCGGTTGCGAATAAAATCCACCAGGTCGGGATTAGCAATATCCTTGATGTAGCACAAACAGATGTCGCACTTCCCCCGTTTACCGACGCGGATCAACTCTGTGCGCAGTTTGGGGTCACGCACCCGACGGCGAATCAGGCCCAAATTTGTCAAGATGGTCTCGTTAAAACCATCCCGGGAACCCCGGACAACCCGTTCGATATCAGGTTCCTCCGGTTGCCGGTCAGGATACATTCTGGCGTCAATGATGATCGCCTCGTCCACCCCATCGACAATCAGCACCTGTTGGCCGGAGTTTATCGCCATGATCGCTTCGTCTATTTTCTTGACCGAACTGACCTGAACATGGGGAATGGCATGGTCCCGAAGTTGCTGGACCGGGTCAGGCAGAATATCCTGCCTCGCCTGCCACATCAACATTTTCATCACTTCAATAACAATCGAATCCTTGACCAGACCACTCACAAAGAACAAGGCCGCCTTCTTGTTGCCGATTTTAAATTCCCGGGCAATCATATCCACACTGATCCCAACACCCAGTTCCTCTTTCAAAAACTCCACATTCTCCTGATAGTTCCGGGAAACTTCAATGTGCTTGCCCATGAGTGTAACCACTCCTTGCCAAGATTTCTTGTAAAGCCCGGGTAGTGATCGGGGCCCCCGCGGCAGGCTCGTCGGCCGCCTCCATCTTCCCAATATCTCCAATACCGAGAACGTTTTTTATCTTTAATTTATTCAGCACCTCAACGGTATCACCAATCAACCGGGCATGGTCGGACAAAGGCGGGTAGCCGTATTTATCCACCGGTCCACTGACCAGCTGGCCATTACACGCTAATGACTGCTGTACCTCCAGACCTTGCGCCTGCTCAGTATTGGAAGCCACCGCTAACACTCCCAAAACTTCCAGGTCCGGGTGATTGGCCAGGTAGGCTAAAACCTCCTCCCCGCGCCCTTGCCCTGCTTTACCGCAATCATCACACATCACGACCACCGGGTCATGTGGCGCCATTTTGATCAGGTGAACCAATTGCTCTCCCATTAACGGAGAAGGCTGGCCCGCTGACTGGGAAATACAGCGGGCCCCGATGTTTCGCGCCGCCAGTTCCACCGTCCGCCGGGCCACCTCATCCCCATCTGTTACCAAGATGATTTTCCGCTTGTCGGACACCACCTCACCCCACTTCCAGAGCTAACCTTTGGGATTAAACAGGACCGCCATGGTATAACCAAAAATGACGGCTGCTGCGATCCCAACCGCCGCCGCCTGAACTCCGCCAGCGAACGCCCCTAATAGGCCATCCTGTTGCACGCTGGCGATCACCCCTTGGGTCAGGCTGTGACCAAAACCGGACAGCGGAATGGTCGCTCCCGCTCCTCCCAGGTTGACCAGTGGTTGATACAGCCCCAGAGCGCTTAATAAAGCTCCGCTAACGACAAACCCGACTAAAACATGGGCTGGGGTAATGGAAGGCCTGGTCAAATCCATAATCAACTGACCGAGCAGGCACAGAGTGCCGCCGACTAAAAAGGCCATCACCAGTGATTGGAGATATGGCATTTTCTGCACCTCCTAAATCTATTTTCGTTTTAAGATCGCGCCTCAATAGTCACCGCGTGGGCGATCCCGGGGATGCTCTCGCCCTGCTGGGCGGTAACCGGACTCATTAATGCCCCGGTAGCAATCAACAAAATACGCCGGTAATCACCATTCATGAGCCGCTTATAGATCGGCCCGCACAGCATCACAGCCGAGCAGGCGCAGCCGCTGCCGCCAGCATGGACATCTTGATTCTGCTCGTAAATGAGCAGACCACAGTCGGTGTATGTATCACCCAGTCGGTAACCAGCGCGCTCTACCAACTCAACCATCAGTTCCCGTCCTACTGCTCCCAGGTCGCCGGTCAAAATCAAATCATAATCTCCCGGTTGTCGACCAAGGTCCTTAAAGTGACTGATCAGGGTGTCCGCTGCCGCTGGTACCATCGCCGAGCCCATATCATTAACATCCTTAATCCCCAGATCGATTACCTTCCCAATCGTGGCATGGGTAATCACCGGCCCGGGCCCCTCTTTCACCACCAGGGCCGCGCCACTTCCCGTGACCGTCCACTGAGCCGCCATCGACCGCTGTACCCCTAACTCGGTCGGGAACCGGTACTGGCGCTCCGCCGTATCGTGATGGCTGGAAACAGCCACGATGACCCGATGGGCAAATCCACCATCAATCAAGATGCTGGCCAAAGCCAGACTCTCCGCCATGGTAGAACATGCCCCATACAAGCCGAAAAACGGGATCGCCAAATCGCGGGCCGCAAAATTCGCCGAGACAATTTGGTTCAAAAGGTCGCCGGCCAGCATAAAATCAAGATCGGCCGCCTGCAAGTTCACTTTCTGCAGGGCCAGCTTGACGGTTTCCCGCAGCATTTTCCGCTCAGCTTTTTCCCAGGTGCTCTCCCCAAACAGGGTATCCTCAACGACATAATCAAAACTTTTTCCGAACGGTCCTTCGCCTTCCATCGGACCAACAATACTGGCAGTAGAAAAGATCACCGGGGGTTGGCTGAACTGCAGGGTTTGTTGCCCGAGCTTTTTGACCGGTTGTGGCATCATCATCCGTTCACCCCCTTATTGAAAAAAATACACGATCAGCCCGATGAGCGTTGAGATCACAAAGCCATAGACCAGCACCGGCCCGGCGATCGCAAACAATTTCGCCCCAACGCCAAAAACAAAACCTTCACGTTTCGCTTCCATGGCTGAGGCCACGATCGAGTTGGCAAACCCGGTGATGGGAACTATTGAACCGGCCCCGGCCCGTTTACCAAGTTCATCATAAACACCCAGCCCGGTGAGAAAGGCCCCGATAAAGACCATCACCAAAGTCGTACTGGCGATCGCTTCTTTATTAGTCAGGCCCACAGAGAATAAGAAAAAGTTCAGGAAAATTTGGCCGACTACGCAGATTAGCCCCCCCACCACAAATGCCCAGATCGCATTCTTGAGCACGGTTGGCCGGGGTTTAAACTGTTCAACAAGAAACTCGTAAGCCTGCTCCTGCTTATATTTCTGCAGTTGCTGCAACTCTGCCGGCGTCAAGGATTTGTCAGGCTCCGCAGCCTCGAGCACCTCGGGTTCAGCCTGTTTTTGCTCCATTTGCAGTTGTTCGACAACACGCTGCAGGTGGTTTTGGGGCTGCTGACTGTTGCCCGCCATGCGTTGATCCCTCCTTTGGTCAGGTTAAAAATAGGCACCTTGTCGGTGCCTGTTTTGTTCCACCTTAGTCGGTATAAGCGATCTTGACATTGGCCTTGTACTCGGTTAAACGCCCACCTTCAACATTAGCGGTCAGGTTATAGACTTCAACCCCGGTAATATTCCGAACTGATCTGGATGCCTCCCTAACCGCCGACTGAACCGCATCATTCCAACTATTGGGCGATTCGCCGACCAGTTCTATTACTTTAACAAACATTGAGACGCCCTCCTTTCTTCATGATTTGCCCTTAAAACTGGCCTGTTCGCCTCTTATTATCTCCGAACGACAATTTAAGTATGCAAAAAAATAAGATGACGAAAAATGGCACAAAAAAAAAACCAGGGTTCCCCTGGTAAACAACGTCTGCCTACTTGCCCAACATCATGGCCCTGATTCGACTTAACGCCTGCCGTTCAATCCTTGATACCTGCACCTGGGACAGACCAACTATTTCCGCTACTTCAGTCTGGGTTTTGTCCTGAAAAAAGCGCAGGAGAATGATCTCCCGTTCCTTTTCAGGGAGTTTACGGAGCACCTCTTTAAGGACCAAACTATCAAACCAGGCCGGCTCCAGCTCCGAGTCAGAGCTGAGTTGATCCAGGACGTAGATGGGGTCCCCATCGTCCTGGTAAATGGTCTCGTGAATGGAAGTCGGGGCCTGCAGAGCTTCCAACGCGGCGACGATTTCTTCCCGCGACATCCCCAATACTTCGGCAATCTCTCCGATGGTTGGTTCACGTTCTAATTTTTTAGCCAGTTGTTCTCTCGACTTATGTACTTTGTAGGCGATTTCTTTCAACGAACGAGATACTTTAACCGGGTGGTCGTCGCGCAAAAACCGGCGAATCTCCCCGATAATCATCGGCACAGCATAGGTAGAAAACTTGACGTTAAAAGACAGATCAAACTTATCAATGGCCTTCATCAGGCCAATGGTCCCGATCTGGAAAAGGTCTTCAATGTCATAGCCGCGGTTATGGAAACGCTGCACCAGATTAAAGACCAGCTTTAAGTTACAATTGATTAAAGTCTCCCGCGCAGCAGCATCCCCTGACTTGGCCTTCTTGAGCAGGTCCACCATCTCCTCATCAGAAAGCAGCGGGAATCTGGGCAGGTTCATTTCGGAGAGTCGGGTAGTCATCCTCGTCACCCTAATTCTCAGCCGTGGACGATGCAGAAGAAGCAGGTAAAGACTTGATTAGTCGAACCTGGGTACCTTTATTGACCTCAGACGTGACCTCAATCTGATCCATGAACGATTTCATAAAGACAAAGCCCAGTCCCATCCGCTCCGGGTCAGAAGAGTAAGCCGGTTGGGTCGCCAGTTCGATATCAGCAATACCTTTGCCATCATCTTCCACGATAATCTCCAGGGTGCGATCATCGATGGTGGCTTTGATTCGCACCATACCAATCGGTTGATTTTCATAGCCATGAATGATCGAATTGGAAACCGCCTCGGAAGTCGCGACCTTTATTTCTTCCAGGTCATTCAAGGTAAAGTCAAGCTGGGCAGCAAATGAAGCAACCACCACACGTGAAAAAGCCACATTCTCCGGGATACTTAGGAATTCGATTTTCATCTGGTTTTTGATTGTCATAGCTGGTTCCTCCCCCTGGTCATTTCAACCCCTGGTTGGTTGGCATCTGTTTGAGCGCTTCTATGTCTGATTCGTAAATCCCAATGATACGCGTGATCCCGGAAAGTTCGAGAACCCTCCGCACCTGAGGTTGCGGTCGGATGAGAGCCATTTTACCCCCGCCGCGGCTGATCCGCTTGTAACGTCCCAGAAGCACCCCCAGGCCGGAACTATCCATGAACGAGACGTTGGCTAGCTCGATAATCAGATTCCTAACCGGCGTTTCATCCAATCGCCGGTCAATCTCCGTACGGAGCTGATCCGCCACGGCTAAATCCATTTCCCCGTGGGCCCGCACAATCAGAGTATCTCTAGTCTGGTTCATTTCGAGGCGCATAGGCTGGCATCCCCCTAGTCAAAGGCTAAATCAGTTGGACAAAATCAAGTGAATCTGTTCTACAAGGAGCGCTAGGATTCCTGCCTAATAATTCCAAAAACATTGTCGATCTATAAGAAAAGAGAAAAAAAAAGACCTCCTTGGAGGTCAATAATCATGGAAGGTTATGATGAAGTGTTAGTTAACCGGCCAGCCAGGCTTCGATCACCTTGGCCCCCCATTTCTGAACAAACCTTTCTCGGTATTCCGCGTATTCTTGGATCAATTGCCGCAATTGGGCCCGAATTGCTTTCTCGCGCACCTCGGCATCAGTCAATGACTCACCTTTTTTCCAACTAAATATTTGCAGATCGCCCGGTACCGGATGATTCTTTAGCCAGAAATCAACCGTGTAGTGTTCAGCGATCTTTAACAGGGCCACGCTTGGTGCAAAATATGTGTCATAGGGCAAGGTGTTTTTAAATTTCTGGTACACCAGCGTATTCTCCGCAAATCCTTCAAAAAGATCCAGCATCATTTTGGTTTGTGTTTCCTGGACGAAAGTCATTCCTGTCCCCCCTTTCTAAATAAGTTTTATTGTTCATATTGCCTAATCAAATATTAATATTAAGTTTGTGCTTCTTTTCACTTATATTGTAATACTTACCGGCGAATTTTACAATAAATTTTTGTGATTGTTTTCACTTTCTCTTGTATAAATAAATATTTTATTATTATAGTAAAAATGCTTGAGACAAGAGACTATAGAAAACTGTGTCTCTTGCCTCTTGTCGGAAAACATTAATATTTGCACTCAATTACAGCCTTAAGCATCTTCAGAATCTGTTGCGTAAATGAGCCCCGACTAACCTCTTCCTTGGCCACCAGGTCAACCCGGTTGATTTCTTCATTTCCTCTGAGAACGACGATCTCGCCCAGTTTTTGTCCTTGTTTCACTGGGGCTTCCACCCGGACTGGCAGTTCTACCCGCGTAGTAATTCCTTGTTCCTGCCCTTTGACAACCAACGCACCAACGCGTTGTCGGACAACCGCTTCCACTTGGGAAACCGCCTCCTTGCTAACAGCCACCGTCCCACAGGTCTGTCCAGCTGGCGCCAGTTGTTTGAAGGAATATTTCTTAAAGCCGTAATCATACAGTTTCATTGAATCCCGAAAATTACCGTATATTCGGGGTGAACCCAGGGTACAGGCCACCATACGGAAGCCGTCCCGTTCTACGGTCGAAGCCAGACAATATCCGGCCTCAGACGTCCAACCAGTCTTGAAACCGTCTGCCCCCTTGTACCACCACAGCAACTTATTACGGTTATACAGACGGGGTTTGCCACCTCTAATGTCATAGACTTTTGTCCCCACCCACTGCATGATTGTCGGGTAGCGCAGGGCATAACGACCGATCTGCGCCATGTCGTAAGCAGAAGTATAGTGATTGGGGTCAGTGTAGCCGTAGGCATTGGCAAAGTGGGTATCTTTTAAGCCAAGCGCTGTTGCCTTCTCATTCATTTTGGCCACCAGCGCCTCGTGGGAACCAAAAATGTGCTCACCCACAGCGACACAGGCATCATTGGCTGAGCCGACCGCGATGGCGATTAACAAATCCTGCAGAGACATTTTTTCACCTGGTTCCAACCAGATCTGCGAGCCACCAAGATTTGCGGCATTGGCACTGGTTTCCACTTGATCACTCAAACTGGCCTTGCCGGCTTCAATTGCCTCCCACGCCACGACCAAGGTCATTAATTTAGTCACACTGGCCGGCGATCGCCGCGCGTGACTGTTCTTTTCATACAAGACCTGTCCCGAACTCGCGTCTAGTAAAACAGCGGATGATGACTCAAGCTCTAGTTCTGCCCCCTGCGTTGGCACAACAGGAAATAGAGAGAAGAAGAGCGCGCAGCCAAGCACAAGCGCCACAGAAAAAAGTTTTCGCATCTTGAACATCCCTCCTCAAAGCGTAACCAGAACACCTCTTCAGAAGTGTTCTGGTTGGCATCGGCTATTTCTTTTCATAGGTGTGGCACCGGGTGGCCACTGAGCTGCCGGCTACTTTTCCACCGCCGTCAACACTAATTTCAATAGCCGAGGCAGTGCATTGCTCGCCACTTGCCCAGTGCCGGCAGTCGCTCACTGAACATTTGACATTTTCCAGACGGTCCTTCAACGGTTTCACCTCCTCCACAATCTAACAGCGAAGCGGCCTCCACCGCTTCTAAATTGTGCCAAAACCAGACACAATTAGTTTTTTCAATTTGCTAAATAACTATACATAAAAAAACAAGGCGGTTTGTCCACTTGCTGGACATCTCCACCTTGTTAATCTAGCAGTAATATATTCTTCAAAATTGATTAAAAATAAATTCGTCCCTTTTCTGTAACCAGACCATAGATCAACTTGGGTGGTAGCGGCGGTTCCAGCCCAATAGAGTAGGCCTTGATTAAACGTCCCCGGGCCTCTTCTACACGTTCAAGCCGGTTGACGTGTAAAAAAGCCAGCGGTTCGTTGACTTCCACCCGGTCCCCCACCTTCTTATTGAGAACAATTCCCACCGCCGGGTCAACCACTGATTCCTTCGTCTCTCGGCCTGCCCCCAGCATGGTGGCGATATGGCCGATTTCCTCCGCCTCAATCCTGGTCACGTATCCCGCTGACGGGCAGGGGACAGCGATTTGCTCCACCGCCGTCGGGAGCAACGCCGGGTTATCGATCGCTGCCGGGTCTCCCTTCTGGGCGACAACCATCTCCTTCAGTTTAGCCAGGGCAGCCCCGGAAGTCAGGAGTTCCTTGAGCCTTAATCGGGCCGCTTGCTCATTGCTGACCACCCCGGCCAACACCAGCATCTGACTGCCTAAGGTCAGACAGAGCTCAGCGAGATCGGCCGGCCCTTTTCCCTGGAGCGTCGCGATGGCTTCCCTGACCTCCACCGCATTGCCAACCGCCAGCCCAAGGGGTTGATCCATGTCGGTGATCACGGCCACGGTGCGCCGGCCAGTTGCCTGGCCGATCTTAACCATCGCCTCCGCCAGTTCAAACGAGCCTTCCAGGGTCTTCATAAAAGCGCCACTCCCCGTCTTCACATCGAGCACAATGGCGTCGGCCCCCGCGGCAATCTTCTTGGACATGACGCTGCTGGCAATCAGGGGAACGCTGTCCACCGTAGCGGTCACATCGCGTAAGGCATAAAGCTTCTTGTCTGCCGGGGCCAGGTTGCCCGTCTGCCCAACCACCGCCGCGCCAACGGTGTTAACATTATTAATGAATTCTTCTATTCTTAGTTCAACCTGGAAACCGGGGATGGATTCAAATTTGTCTAAGGTTCCTCCCGTGTGCCCCAGGCCCCGGCCGGACATTTTGGCCACCGGTACCCCGGCGGCCGCCACTAACGGCGCCAGCACCAGGGTCGTGGTGTCCCCCACCCCGCCGGTGCTGTGTTTATCAACTTTGATCCCCTTGATGCGGCTGAGATCGACCTGGTCACCTGAGCGTACCATGGCCATGGTTAAATCTGCCGTTTCCCGGGCATTCATTCCCTGAAAAAACACGGCCATCGCCCAGGCTGACATCTGGTAATCGGGGATCTCCCCCCGGGTATACCCCTGGATCAAAAATTCAATCTCTTCAGTACTGAGTTCCAAACCCCGCCGTTTTTTGAGGATGATGTCGTAAACACGCATTTTCCTCACCTCAGACGACTAATGTTTTAAAATTTGCTTAGCCATGCTCTGACCGACTGGTAATTGCCCCGCACCTAACAGGTCAATCACGGTGGCTCCTAAATCGGCAAACGTTGACCGCACCCCAAGATTGACGTTGGGCCTGATCGTTTCACCAAAAATCAGGAGGGGAACGTATTCCCGGGAGTGGTCAGTGCTGACCGTGGTCGGGTCACAACCATGGTCGGCCGTAATCATCAGCACATCGGTCGGCTGGAGTTCAGCTATAATTTGCGGCAGATACTGGTCAAACTGTTCCAGGGCGCGGGCATAACCTTCGATATCATTGCGGTGACCGTAAACCATATCAAAATCTACCAGGTTAGCAAATAATAACCCGTGCTGCGGCTGCCGTACCTGTTGAACAATCTGCTCAAGGGCATCGAGATTATTCTCAGTGTGGATCGATTTGGTAATCCCCTGACCGGCGAAAATATCATTGATCTTACCCACGCCCACTACGCTCTGGCCGGCCTGAACGATCAGTTCCAGTAGATTCGGGGTGGGTGGCGGGAGTGAGTAATCGTGGCGGTTTGCTGTGCGGGTAAAATTACCCGGTTCACCAATAAACGGACGCGCGATCACCCGACCAACAGCGTGTGGGCCAACCAGCATCTCTCTGGCGATCTGACACATCCGATAGAGTTCCGCCAGGGGAATAACCTCCTCATGGGCAGCGATCTGAAAAACGCTGTCTGCCGAGGTATAAACAATTGGGCGGCCGGTTTTCATGTGTTCGGCCCCCAATTCCTTGATGATCTCCGTCCCAGAAGCCACCTTATTCCCTAGAACGGATCGGCCGATCCGGCGTTCGAACTCCCGGATTACCTCTGGGGGAAAGCCGTCGGGGTATGTGGGGAAGGGCCGCTCCAGAATAATCCCGGCAATTTCCCAGTGTCCAGTGGTGGTGTCTTTCCCCGCCGAACGCTCGGCCATTTTGCCAAAAGCAGCGCGTGCCTCCACCACCGGAGGCACTCCTTCAATGGGAATAATGTTTCCCAGTCCCATAACACCTAAATTGGGCAGGTTCAACCCGCCAACCTTAGCGGCAATGTTTCCCAGGGTATTGCTGCCTTCGTCACCATAGTCGCCAGCATCGGGCATTGCGCCTACGCCAGCGCTGTCTAAAACGATCAGGACGATGCGATTTATCACACGCTACTCCTCCAATCATAGCGGAAATGAGTCAACGTTCATGCCCGGGGGTGCGCCTTCTCGTATACCTCTTTTAACCTGGTTTTAGTCAAATGCGTGTAGATCTGGGTTGTCGTAATATCGGCATGCCCCAACATTTCCTGCACCGAACGCAGGTCAGCCCCGTTTTCCAGTAGGTGTGTGGCAAAAGAGTGCCGCAGAGTATGAGGGGTAATCGTCTTATTTATTTTCGCCATTTGGGCGTACTGTTTAAGCAATTTCCAAAAACCCTGCCTGGTCATGCGCCGGCCGTGGTGGTTGATAAACAAAGCCCGTTCCAGCGGTGCTTTTGATAGTTTGCCTCGGGCCCGGGTCAAGTATTCTTCCACATATCTGGTCGCTACCGTTCCCAAGGGAACAATCCGTTCCTTTGCACCTTTACCAAAGCAGCGGATGTATCCCAGTTCCAGATTAACATGATCGATATCCAAAGAAACCAACTCCGACACCCGAATACCGGTGGCGTAGAGCAGTTCCAGCATGGCTTTATCCCGCAGACCCATGGGCTTCTGACAGTTCGGCTGCTCTAAGAGGAGGTCAACTTCAGCCACGGACAAAATCTGTGGGAGCCGTTTGTTTAAACGGGGTGATTCCAGATTATCAGTTGGATTTTTGCTCACCATCCCCTCCATAAAAAGAAAATGAAAAAATGACTTCAAAGCCGCCAGGTGTCGGGAAATGGTCGCTGCTGCTCGACCTTTCTTCTGCATCTGGTAAAGGTAGCCCAGAATCACTGATTTGGTGACATCTGCCCAATCCTTCAGCCCGTTGCTGGTAAGGTAGCGCAAAAACTGATCCAGATCTTGGTTATATGAGACGCGGGTATTCTTCGCCAGTCCGCGTTCAACGGTCAAGTACCGGATAAATTCATCCACCATTCTCTGCATTTCGAAACCCCTCTGACCAGCAGTATCCGATTGGAAGATGTATAATCCTTTTTTCAACAAAAATCTCAAAATTCCTCTCATAGTTCCAAAAAATGCTACTGTTTCTCTACCTGATAAAACTCCCGCAGTTTAATTACGAAACGATCCAGGGTTTGCTTACTGGTTACCGGCACAATCTTGGGATCAGTTTGTTCCACTCTCAGCCCTCGCTCCCTGTTACCAGGTTGACTGGTAAAGAACTGACGGCCGGCCAGGGCCAGCAGCTGGGGAACCACCCCGCCAAGGAACGCTATCAGCAGTGCCAGTTGTACTAAGGTGATCAATTTGCGCCGCAGATTGCTGATCGTAATAATGATCACGGAACCCTCACCTCCCCGCTGTCCCATTTAGCCTAGTCCATTCATATGATTTATCATTCCCACTTAGAACGTAAAAGCCAGGAACGCAGTCGTGGCCTGAACCAGACTGCGCTCCAGGGGAGGGATAGGATATTGGCTTTATGGGAAATAAACAGTTACCAGTTTTATGGCCAGGGGAGAAATGTAAGCCTCGATGATTCCCGCCAGCCCGGCAACCAAACATAGCATTAACATAAGCAACGAATAGTTGATAAATTGACCCCAGAGAGCGGCCGCCCCTGGTTGGAAGCGACCCCTTACTAAATAGGTAGAAAAAGACACCGCCGTGACGCCAGCCACCACCAGTGTCGGGATGTTTAACAGGTTTTGGGGCAAGATAGCCGTTAAGGTAAGCACGACTCCCGACCACATCTTTTGGTACACCAGGAAGCCGACCGTGAACCCGAGCACAAAGCCCCGCGTAAAAACCAGGCCAATAATTATCGGAATGCCAATCACCGTCAAACCTAAAAACCAGATTGTCAAAATCAGTTTAAGGTTATTAGTGATCGCGTGCTGGGCGATCAACTGACTGCTGAGGCTGGCCGGATCAATGGTAAACAAAAACCGATCAACGTAGGTGACCAACTCCAATTCCTGTTTGACGTTTAAAGTTCTAACTCCCAAGGCACCAAAGACGATCCCGGTGATAAAAAAAAGGATGATTAAAGCATATAACAGCAGGTTATTCCGTAGGTATTTGCCAAGAGCCTGATGAACCCGACCATACATATCTCATCTCTCCAGCACTGGTGGATATTGGCAATGATTTGGTCGCCTGATAAATATTTATGCTGGAGAATTCTCTGGTAGTACTGTCATATTTCAATGACCCGTCCGTAGCGGCCACCTCCCCCGGCCGCCAGGTTCAGCTTCCCCTGACGGGCTTGTATAATCAGTTCTGCCGTTTTTTCCCCGATTACTTCCGCCAATTCCCCGGGTGAGGCGGCGTGCAAAACTGCCATTTCACTACCAAACCTGTCGATCAGATGAGTAACCGTGCGTTCCCCAACTCCGGGGAGAAACCGGAGCGGAATCTGGTGGTAGTACGGTGCTCGCTGCGGTGGATGTACCGGTACTGAATAATCCGCAATTTCGACCAACCGGTCGAGCACTCCTTTCACTATCCGCTCACTTCCACAGTTGGGACAGTTAGAAACCGGGGGTGGTATGTCCCGGGCAATGGTATGACAGAGCAGACAGGAAGAACGGTGATACTTGCCCAGACGCGGGTCCAACCCGTAATTGCCAACGATTTGCCGGCCTTCTGCGTTCTGGAGCGCCTTGACCAGTTCCTCATACGACGGCCTGGCCAACCGCACCACGTTATACTCCCGTCCGATCTTCTCCAGAGAGTGGGCATCGGAATTGCTCAAATAGGTCACCGTTCGCAGTTCAGCCAGGTGATCAGCCAGGTCGCTGTCGGCGCTGAGGCCCAATTCCAGAGCAACGATTCTTTTCCAGTCCGCAGGGAAAAGGGCTGTCAGGCGGGAAATGCAGCTCCCATAAACACTCTTGTGCGGCGTAAAGGCATGGGCAGGGACAAACAGACCACCAATTTCCCAGACCAGTTCAGCCAGTTGGGTTGCTGACAGCTGACACCGCTGCGTGCTTAAGTTGAGATTCCGTACGTAGCGGGACATGACCCGGCTGAATTTCCACATTTGCTCAAGACTGGGGAAATAAGCCAGCCAGTGAGCCTGACCTCCGTCCGGTTCAGTGGTTTCGAACTCAGCCCCCAGAATCAGGGTTACCCGGTCTTTAAACCTTAACCCACCGTCAGCCAATGGCTCCAGTTCTCCCGCCTTGACCATTTGTTCCAGTTCAGCCAGAACACCGGGTGAAGCGGTATCCACAATCCCGACCAGGTCTAAACCTTTCCGCAACTGACACTCTGTTAGGATGTTGCGGAGCGTGAGGTTCGGCGACGCGGTAATCTTCACTGGCTGGTTGTTGAGAGTTCGCCCTAAATGAATATGTAAATCAGCAAAGTAGTCGCGCATCAACCCACCTCGTTCGATTAATCCATTGTCAAAATTGCTTATTTATGAGTTCGCTCGCCATTAGAATACCTATGATTGTCTTGGCGTCCTGGATTTCACCCGTGGTAATCATTTGTCTGGCCTGACCGATTGGCGCCCTGACTACTTCGATAAATTCATCGGGGTCTAAACATTGTTCGGTAGCCGTAAGACCCTGGGCCAGGTACAGGTACATGATCTCGTCACTGAACCCGGGAGTGGTGAAGTAGGTGAAAAGAAGCCGCCAGTCCTTAGCCTGATGACCCGTCTCTTCCTCTAATTCACGTTGGGCACAAAGAAAAGGGTCTTCCTGGGCTTTCAGTTTACCCGCCGGAATTTCCAATGTCACCCGGTCAATCGGCTTGCGAAACTGGCGGACCAGTAAGATTTCCCCCCCTGCGGTTAAAGCCACCACCGCCACCGCCCCCGGGTGTTCGACAATCTCCCGCTCGGCCGCGGCTCCATCCGGTAAGGCGACCGTGTCAATTCGCAGGTTGATCATCTTCCCCTCATAGATCCGCCGTGAAGAAATCGTCTTTTCTGCAAAACTTTCCATGTTATCCTCCTTATTTACGTATTTATTTCTCCCTTTCTCCTACCAGGCGAATAATTTCCACCAGATAACGGGCATTGTCAACTAAATCGGCCACCGCAATTCGTTCCTGAGTGGTATGCACCTGCGTCATACCGATACCCAGATTGGCTGTCGGGATGCCCCGGGCATGAAAAATATTGGCATCACTTCCACCGCCCGTTTTTACCAGTTTCGGCTCCCACCCCAGTCGCTGGGCAGCGGTCACGGCGATTTTGACCACCTCGTCATGTTCACCCAGAGCCAGTTCATCGTATAGCAATTCGACCTCCAGGTCAATTTGCGCCCCCACTTCTTCCGCCGCCACACGAAAAGCAGCGCACATCGCCTGGGTCTGGGCCTCCAATTTGGCCCGATTAAGGCTGCGGGCTTCTCCCTTCACATAGCACTTTTCAGGGACAATATTCCTGGCTTGCCCGCCTTCAATCAAACCGATGTTGGCCGTGGTCTCTTCGTCAATCCGCCCCAGTTTCATCCTGGCGATAGCTTGGGCAGCCACCTGGATGGCGTTGATTCCATCTTCGGGATTCATCCCCGCGTGGGCCGCCCTTCCCTGTACAACGGCTTCAATCTGGTACTGGGCCGGCCCCTGGACGACGATCGTCCCTGGTGCACCTGAACTGTCCAGGACATAGCCGAATTTTGCCTGCAGTTGACGGGAGTTTAACCCTTTAGCGCCGCGCAACCCCTGTTCTTCACCAATGGTAAACACCACCTCAAGGGGCCCGTGGGGGATTTGCTGCTCGGTGATCACCCGCAGGGTTTCCAGAATAGCGACGATGCCGGCCTTATCGTCTCCTCCTAGAATAGTGTCGCCACTTGAGGTGATCAACCCATCTCGGACCACAGGTTTTACCCCAACGCCGGGCACCACGGTATCCATATGCGCCGAAAGCAAGAGGGCCGGCACATTAACCGTCCCCGGCAGTCGACCAATCAGATTACCTGTGTTCCATCCCCACGGCTGACCGGCGCCGTCCTCTTCCACAGCAAAACCCAGTTCGGTCAGTTTCTGCTTCAACAAATCTGCCAGTTGGCGCTCCTGTCCCGACTCCGAAGGGATCGCGACCAGAGATAGGAATTCCTGGAGTATCCGCTCTTCGTTAATCACTGACAGCACACCCTTTCCGTCTCAGTATTTCTCCACAAATCATACCACTCGATCCAACAGCTGACAACTAATCAAAAACACAAAAACCTGCCAGAGATTTCATTAACTGACAGGTTCTAATCAAAATGCAGCTTTAAGAATTATCTAAAAAACACCTCCATTTAGTGGTTGAAAACCATTTATTTATATAAGCGGTGTTTATTGTGTATGATCAACCTAGGCAATTAATTCTTGGTACCAATTCTTAATTTGTCCGCCACCATGGCAATAAATTCAGAATTGGTTGGTTTACCCCGCTCCACGTTGATGGTATAGCCAAAGAATTTATTCATCATCTCGACATTACCCCGATCCCAGGCCAGTTCAATCGCGTGGCGAATCGCCCGTTCCACTCGACTCGGCGTAGTATTGTACTTTTGTGCGATCATAGGATAGAGTTCTTTAGTGACCGCTCCCAGCAGATTAACATCACCAATAACCAGCAGGATCGCATCGCGCAGATACTGATACCCCTTAATATGTGCCGGTACGCCCATTTGGTGGATAATATTGGTTACCTCTACATCCAAGTTGCGGGTCTTGACCGGGGTATGAGCAGGAGCAGCGTGCCCGTTGGCCAATTGTCTAATCCGTGTTCCCAAAACATCAATATCAAAAGGTTTTAAAATAAAATAATCAGCACCCAATTCAACTGCCCGCTGGGTCATTGCTTCCTGACCAAAAGCCGTTAACATGATCACCTTGGGCCGATGGGGAAAGTTGGCTCCACCGAGTTTCTCCAGCACACCGATACCGTCAAGGTGCGGCATAATTATATCTAAAACTACGATATCAGGTTCCTTTTGTCTGATGACCTCAAGGGCTTCCGCTCCGTTATTGGCAACCCCAACCAAATCGAAATCATCTTGACTGTTTAAATATTCTCGAAGAATCTCACAGAATTCCCGATTATCGTCGGCAATTAATACTTTTATTGTCTTGGCCATTATTGTTTCCTGCCCCCTCTTACTTAATTTTGCACTTTTTTCTAATATCATTTCGACGCTATACTTCATTATCCTTCTTTAATAATAAAAGAAAAAATCTGCTGACTTCAAGGAATTGCGACATAATTTAAGATTTTGCCATTTAATTTCCGGGTGATATATGATAATTCGACGCTCATAAATTAAACCGGGGAAGAAAAAAACTTCCCCGGTGTTTAAAGATACGCGATTTTTTAGGTAGTCCATTTCTTTGAGCATAAATTCTAACAGCACTCCATATCCGCGACTCGGGTCATTAACAAATACGTGGGTAACTGCGCCGACCAACCGGCCATCCTGAATGATCGGACTGCCACTCATGCCCTGAATAATGCCGCCAGTCAAAGAAAGCAACCGCTGGTCAACAACTCGGATCACCAGACTTTTTCCGTCAGTCCGAAAGGGAAGAACACGTTCAATTTTAATGGCAAAAGACTCAATCTGTTCACCATTAATAACAGTTAATATTTGAGCATCACCTTCTTTAACCTGGCTGGCCAGAGCCACCGGCAGCGGCTGAGTATAGAGAGAGTTAATCAGATCCGTATTTAGCTTGCCAAAAATACCGTACCGTGAATTCTTTTCAATTGTTCCTCTAATACATTGATTATCCAAAAACATGCCAATTTTTTCGCCGGGTTGACCGCGCCTCCCGGGTTGGATTCCTTCAACTGAAGCCGCGACAATCCGACCACCTTTAACTTCGATGGCCTGGTTGCTATCGGCATCTGAAATAATGTGGCCCAGAGCTCCGTACTGCCTGGTATCGGGATCATAAAAAGTCAGTGTTCCCACACCGGCCGCTCCATCTTTAACATACAGGCCAATGCGCCAGCGTTTGGTTTCTGTACAATAATGCGGCTTAAGAAATATTTCCTTCATTGTCTCATTATGTCTTATAACCAGATGGGCTTCCTGGTTTTCCTGTCCCAGTTTGTCGATCAGATAGGCAACTTCATCATCGCTGTTAATTGTCTGCCCATTAACACTTACAATGACGTCCCCAATTTGAATACCGCTGTCCTGAGCCGGGTCACATAACTTGCCAGAAATATCCTTGATGGGAGAAAATCCAATGACCACTACCCCTTCACCGTGGAGCAACACCCCGATTGAGTGACCGCCTGGGATTAAACGCAAGGGTGGGACAACGTCCACCACCATCTTTTTAATCGGAATGAAGCCAAACAACCGAAACTGTAGATTCGTCCTACCGGGCTGCAGTGCGACAGGATTCCCGCTGGCCAGGGAAAAACTCCTTTGAATTACTTCCCCATTTAAGCCTAAAATACCTTCCGACGTGTCTTGCAACGAGACAGTGAGCCGAGATAAAACATTTTTCGGTAGATGATTTAATATCAGAAGTTGGTCACCAACCGCTAACCGCTGTTCACTGGGCAAGGAAAAATATCTTTGCAATTCTGGAGTGCAACAGATGGAAATAACCAGGGCAATCAGCAACAAACCCAAAATTCGATGACAAAACTGGTTTCGCAAGCGATGATCACGCTCCTCCACCGTCTCCCTGGTTTTAGTTCTTCAAACCCTCCTCAATTTTTAATTTTTTAATTTGTAATTTGTATTGTTACCTGCAGGTTGTAATCTTAATTTAACCTGAATATTGACCATTTATAATGATAAATTACTGTATCCGATGGTTAAACCTTGAAACCTCTCAACAATTACCCTGAATTATTATTTTTTATTGGTATGGTAAATCATGTTAAATTACATCAGAGCACAAAAAACAAAAAAACCATGATCTGAATTCATCATGGCAACAATTCCTTTAGTTGGCCTGGGTGTTTGCACTTCTAGCTAATTGAAGCATCTCCCGGGCATGCTGGCGGGTTAAAGGAGTCACTTCAGCCCCACCCAGCATCCGTGCAATCTCCTCCACTCGCTCATCAGCGGTCAGGGCTCTCACCTGGGTGCGGGTCCGCTCTCCCTGGACTTCTTTGGTAATGCAAAAATGCGTCTCAGCAAAGCTGGCGATCTGGGGAGCGTGGGTGACACAGATCACCTGGCAATCCCGCGCTACCTGCTCAAGCTTCAGGGCAACCCCCTGCAGTGCTCGCCCACCGATGCCAGTGTCAATCTCATCAAAAATCAAGGTAGGGATCCCATCGACACCAGCCAGGATAGTCTTAATTGCCAGCATGATTCGTGACAGTTCGCCACCAGAGGCGATCTTGCTCAACGGTCGCGGTTGTTCACCTGGGTTAGGAGAAATCAGGAACTCTACCTCATCATACCCGGAACTGGTCCAGTTCTGGCGAAGACGCAAACTAACCTGAAACTGGGTACTTTCCATAGCCAGGTCGGATAGTTCCCGTTTTATTAAGACCTCTAACCGCCGTGCCGCCTCTTTTCTCCGAGCCGACAGGATAGTAGCCCGGTCAGCAAATTCCTGCTCTAACCGCTGCAGTTCTGCACTCAGGGCAGTGATTTTGTCGCCGCTGCGCCGGATCTCCTCCCGCTCAGCCACTGCTTCTGTTCGATACCGTAATATCTCCTGAATGGAGTCGCCATATTTGCGTTTTAGCTGGCGAATTAGTTCCAACCGCTGTTCAACCGCATCCAGACGCTGGGGGTTGAACTCGATGTTTTCCCGATAAGTCCTGAGTTCGCGAGCCATGTCTTCCAGCAGGTACTGGGTTGACTCCAGATTCTCCAGTATTTGGTTTAAAGACGGATCGATCCCCACTAAACCGCGGAGTTCAGCAACTGCCCGGCCAATCAAATCAAACGCAGCTGCCTGCTGCTTGCCTCCAGCAAAAATATACTGGTATGCCCGTTCAGTCTGGCTGGCCAGCTTTTCCGCATACATGAGCCGGGTTCTCTCATTTTCCAGCTGGAGTTCTTCGTCTACCCGAAGCCGGGCGGCATCAATCTCTTCAATCTGATACTGCAGTAGATCAAGCCGTCGAGCCACCTCTTTTTCGTTACCAGTCCACCGCTCAAGTTCCTTCCTCACCGCCCCTATTGCCCGGTAAATCCCCTGCAGTTCATTAACCAGGCCCAGTAATTCGCCACCTCCAAAGTTGTCCAGCAGAGGCAGATGCTGGTTAGAATTAAGCAGCCGCTGATTTTCGTGCTGTCCATGTATTTCAACCAAATTCTGTCCTAGCTCGCGATACACCGAGAGAGGAACCGTCCGGCCATTGACCCGGCAGATGTTGCGTCCCGTTCGGGTAATCTCACGCAGCAGGATCAGCGTTCCATCCTCTTCCAGTTCGATACCAAGCTCATGCAAACACCGGCTGACCTCTACATGGCCTTGACACTGAAAGACCCCCTCAACCACCGCCCGGTCCTCGTTGGTTCTGATATAATCTACCGAGGCTCGCCCACCCAAAAGCAGACTGACCGCGTCAATAATAATTGATTTGCCCGCCCCAGTTTCGCCAGTTAAGACGTTCAAACCACGCGAAAAATTCAACCGGAGCTGTTCGATCAGCGCCACGTTCTGGATGTTCAGTTCAAGGAGCATCTTCTTCTTCCTCCTAATCCTCTAACCCAGCAGACTCTCAAATTTTTGCTGAACAGCCTCAGTTAAGTCTTTGGGTTTAACCACCACCAGAATGGTATCATCACCAGCGACTGTGCCAATTATTTCCGGCCAGTTGGCATTATCAATGGTGGAGGCCACCGCATGCGCGGTTCCCGGCAGAGTGCGGATGATGATCAGGTTTTCACTGTTATCGATGTGGGTCACCGAGTCTTTAAACAACCGCTTCATACGCTCCTGGACATTTCCTGGGGTATGTTCACGCGGGACAGAGTAGCGATACGCCTCATCCCCCCAGGGAACCTTGACCAACCGGAGCTCCCGAATATCACGGGAAACTGTGGCCTGGGTGACATCAAAACCATTTTTTCGCAGTTCTTCCGCCAGTTCCTCCTGGGTTTGTATTGCCCGGCTTTCGATGATCTCCAAGATCTTCAAATGTCGCCTTGTCTTCATCGATCTATCCATCCCCCCTTCTTTGAACCACAATTAAGTACGGTGAATGATGCACCCGGTTAGGAAAAGAAAATTTGACCACGTCCCACTGGGCTTGGGCTAATCCCGCCACCCAGTCATCAACTGCTCGACTCTCGTCTAATCCACCCGGGTGGCCCGGGTACACCACGACCGTGATCAACCCACCCACCTGTAGCAACCGGGTGGCCGCCGCTAGCGCCCGCAGTGTAGACGCTGGCTGGGTGATAATTTTATGATCACTACCGGGTAAATAACCCAGATTAAACATCACCGCGCTGACCGGTTCCGAGACAAAATCCTCCATTTGTTCATGGCTGGCACAGATTAGTTTCACCCGGTCAATCACTTCGGCTTCCGCCAGGCGTCCGGCCGTACGCTGCAAAGCTCCTGCCTGGATATCAAAAGCGTAAACCTTGCCGGCCGGGCCAACCAGTCTAGCCAAAAAGCAGGTGTCATGACCATTACCAGCAGTGGCGTCGATCACCTTATCCCCGGCACAGACCACCTCAGCGAGATACCGGTGGGCCAGTTGTACCCCATTAGGAAACAGCCTCTGCATTGATTCAAGTTTCCCCCGGCGTTAGTTTGCCCCGCAGCACCTCAAAGAAGTGCCGGCCTCTTAATTTAATTAGGGTGGTAGACAACTCCGCCCGGCTAACGATGATTTGATCCGTTTGCTCCAAGCGGATACTAGTCTGACCATCAATCGTCATGATTACTTCTTGAGCTGGCTGCGCAATGGCGATCTTCACCGTCTGACGCGGGGATATTACTAATGGTCTGGAGTAGAAGGTATGGGGACAGATCGGGGTAAGTAGAATGACCTCGAAAGTCGGACAAACAATGGGCCCACCGGCGGATAAAGAATATGCGGTCGAGCCCGTCGGTGTGGCCATAATGATTCCGTCACCGCGGTATGTCGTAAAATAATTGTTATCAATGTAGCATTCCAGGTCAATAATCCGAGCAAACGAACCCTTGGCCACCACCACGTCATTTAAGGCATAGGTAGTATTAATCATCTGGCCAAATCTGATTACCTCTGTCTTGAGCATCATCCGCTCTTCCAGGTGATAGTCACCTTTAACCAGTCGGTCAAGTCCTTCATAAAGGTCAGCCACTTCCAGTTCAGTCAAAAATCCCAGGTGACCGAGATTCACTCCCAGCAACGGGATCGAGCGACCAACCACTGAGCGGGCTGCCTGTAGAAGCGTCCCGTCCCCGCCCAGCACCAGCAAACAATCCAGGCCCTGATAAAACTGGTTATCAGGGCAACTGAATTTCTCTAAGCCGCAGTCGCGGTCTGCTTCCGCCGGCAGACGGACGCTAATTCCATTGCGAATCAACCAAGCCACAACGTTTTGCACAATCCCTAAAGCAGCTATTTTTTTCAAATTGAGTTTTATTCCCACAACTTTTGGTGGTTTGCCTTGCATTCATTCTCTCCCTTTTTCTCCCCGAAAAACATCTGAATATTATATGGTGGAAAAATCATCGCTTCTATAATCGTAGTATTATTTTGTCTATATATTTACTAATTTTATTTCTACAAATAGTTATTTTCTCCTTTTTCTCAAAGAACCTCTTGTCCATAATATAAGAAACAAGCCAGAAAAGCTTGTTTCTTAATTCTTCATTATTTTTTGATTAATAAGTTATAAGAAAAACAAATAGACAAAAAAGAGCAATAAAACCAGTGATACAGCCGCTCCGATCGACCAGGGATAAAGTCTGTCGGCCGGATAAAGCTCTTTTTCCATTTCTAACTGTTTCTTTAACTCCGCTCGCTTTTTCTGGCCGCTGAAAGACAAGACAATGGTATCGGCCGCAATTTTCAGCGCTCCGGGTGGGTTTTGCCCAAACCAGACCAAGAACTTTGGCATGCCCTCATTAAAGAACCAGCTCAAGTTGTCACTTAGCCGGATCAAAGGAGTTCCCGCCAATGACAGCAGGCGCTGTGCTCCTCTTCGATAGATCCAATCTGTATCCAGAGTGATCGTATTTGTCCGCTGCAGGTATGGTAATAGTATAAAGAAGGCTAACGCTGAAAACATCAACAGTTGGAGCTGACCGACGACATGGGCAGCTGTATACGGAACGTATTCTACCGGGAAGGGCAGGATGTGATAAAGCACACCTGGGAATACACCAATAAAAATGCACAGGAACGCCAGAATGCCCATTCCAATCAACATGTTCACTGGCGGTTCACTCGGTCTTAATCCAGAATCTTTGGCGAAAAATACAAAGTAAGGGAATTTAATCCCCGCATGTAAAAAGACTCCCGCTGAGGCCAGATTTAAGAGCAGCCAGATCGCCGTCTTTTTTTCTTCACCAGCCGCGACAATAACCATTGACTTGGAAACAAATCCGCCCGTCAATGGAAAAGCAGATATTGAGGCCGCCCCGACCAGACAAAACAGCAAAGTGATCGGCATGGATTTATATAACCCGCCCAACTCCGTGGTCTTGCTCCGACCAGTCATGAAAAGGACCGCTCCGGCTGACATCATTAACAATGCCTTGTACAAAATGTGGGCAAAAGCATGAGCGGTAGCGCCATTTAAAGCCATGGCAGTCCCGATTCCAATCCCAGCTACCATAAACCCAACCTGGTTAATAATGCTGTATGCTAAGACTCGCCTCATGTCATTTTCTAGAATAGCATAGACAATCCCATACAGGGTCATAATGGTCCCCGCCCAGACTAAAATGTCTGTTCCTGGGAATGCCCTGGCCAAAGTATAAACAGCCGTTTTCGTCGTATACGCACTTAAAAAAACGGTCCCAGCAACAGTTCCTTCCGGGTAGGCGTCAGACAGCCATGCTGAAAGCGGGGGAATAGCGGCATTCAAAGCAAAACCGAATAGAATCAAATACGAAGCCAGTCCACTTAAGCCCAAATATTCAAATTTAATCGAACCAGTCGTCGATACATGGAATATAATGCCGGCCAGCAGGACAAGGCCGCCAAAAATATGCACCAGAATATATCTGAATGAAGCCGCTTGAGAAGCCCTGGTTTTACTCGCGCAGATCAGACAAACTGAACTGAAGGCCATTACTTCCCAAAAGACATATAAGGACAAATAATCCCCCGCAAAAACAACCCCTAGCGAACTACCCACATAGATAAAAGCCGCTATATGCTCCAAAGTATTCTTGACATGAAGTGAGTAAATCGCCCCGGCGAAAGCCATAATTACGAAAATATAGCCAAAAACCATACTTAAACGGTCAACACGTGCTAAAATAAGCTCATAGTCTAAAAATCTATATGTCCAGCCAATACCTTCCGGTAACATGAACAGGTTAACAAAGGCCAGACTGGGAAGGAGTACAATAAAGGCCTGCCTTACCCGGCCTCTAAAAAAAGGAATTAAAAGAGCCCCAATGATGAAAAGAATAGCTGGTGGAAAATAATTACTCATAGTAATCCTCCTGTTTTTGTAGCCAGTATTTGCCAAGGAGTTTTGATACCGCCACAATCAGGCTGCAAGCAATAAACCCATAAAGTGCATAGAATCCTGGGATATTCTCCCAATAAAAGAAAGGATGTTTATCGATAAAAAAGTCTGCCATCACCAGAAATACCAAGCTGACAATAAACAACCGGCGAACAGCTCTACTAATCTCTGGCCGCTCAAAAAATGCGATAATTGTCTGCATCTTTTCACCTCCAGGCCTGTTTTCCAGCCAATATCAATGAACAACACACAGCCAAAAAGCTTACGCCATTACTGCAGCCACTACCATTCTGGCCAGGGTAAGGAACAATGACGGCCAGAAAAAGAGGACTATCACCGCACCAGCAGTGATCAACAGTGGAATGACCATCAAAAGCGGCGCTTCGTTCGCCCTTATTTTGCTGAAAACTGAGGCTTGCCTGAAAGAATCCGGCTGAGTGGCCACAATACCAAGGTGGGCCGCTGTCAATATCGGTTTCGGCAGTTCCCTCACCGTCGATAGCTGATCTTGTTGCTGATTTTCGGTCGGCAGCGCTTCCTTAAAGAAAGCTGCGTAAATGATCGGCAAAAAATAACCCGCGTTAAGCAGAGAGCTGATTAGCAAAACAACTATCACTAGCAACTGTTGAGCTTCTAGTGCGCCCAAGGAAAGATACCATTTACTGATAAAACCACCCAGCGGTGGTATCCCGATCATCGAAATCGCAGCAACGGCGAACGCACCCATCGTCAAGGGCATCTTCCGACCGATGCCATCAAGTTCGCTGACATATACCTTCTTGGTCGCCACATAGATGGCCCCAGCCGCTAAAAAGAGGGTAATCTTGCCAAATGCATGCACAACGATGTGCAAAATGCTTCCGACAATAGAACTTGGCGTCAGCAAAGCCACTCCCAGGACAACATAAGCCAGTTGACTGATCGTCGAGTAGGCCAGCCTTAACTTAAGGCGGTCCTGCCTCAAAGCCACAATTGAAGCCACGATAATCGTAAAGGAAGCGAAATATGCCAATATAACTCCCAGCCCTAGGTTTTTGAGCAAATCCACCCCAAATACGTAGAGCACCACTCTAATCACCGCAAAGGCCCCGGCTTTGACTACAGCAACAGCATGCAGCAGGGCGCTGACCGGGGTAGGGGCAACCATCGCTGCTGGCAGCCATGAGTGCAGGGGCATCAGCGCTGTTTTAGCCAGGCCGGCGATGAACAGGACCAGGATAATACCAACCATTACGTTTGGAACATGGTTGACCAGAATGCCGTGGTTAGAAAATTCAAGTGAGCCCGCATAATAGTAAGTCAAGAATATTGCTGGTAGTAAAAACAAGATCGATGTCCCAAGGAGATAGGCCAGATATTTTTGAGCCCCCTCGGTAGCCTCCCTCGTTTGCTGATGGGCAACCAGCGGGTAAGTGCTGAGCGTAAGAATTTCGTAAAAGATAAACATGGTAAAAAGGTTACCCGAAAAAGCGATTCCCGTGGCCGCCAATAAAGCAACCGCAAAAAACATGTAGAATCGAGTTTGGGCATGTTCATTTAAAGAACGCATATACCCAATAGAATAAACAGAGGCGACTATCCAAAGACCGGTGGCAATTAGAGCAAAAATCATACTCAAGGCATCAACTCTGAACTTAACCTCCAGCCCTGGAACAACAGTTAACAGAAAATATTCAATTATCTTCCCCTGCAGGATTATGGGCAGCATCGAGACAACTATAGAAAATTTTAATACAGCGGCAATAAGGGTCCAAAACTCTCTTAAATTAGGTCTCTTGCTGGAAACTCCGATAAGCGCAACTGCCCCTAGAGAGACGAGTACAGCGTAGATTGGTCTTGCTGATGTCAAGACTTCCATAGTGATCACTCCATTACCTAAGTAAAATAGAGGAAGCCTGTTCCGCGATAGACAACGGCAGTGAAGGGAAGGTACCGAAAATAATGCACAGTGAAGCCAGGATAACTACCGGCCCCAACATTAATGGAGGGGCATCGTTTAGTACTGGGGAACTCTCAGCACAAATATGTATATCGCTTGCCTTGTTCTCTTCTTCCCGGGGTTGAAACCAAATAATGTCGATTAATCGCCAAAAGTAAACGATCATCAACAATGAACTGAGCAGAATTACGGGAATCACAAACCACATTCCCGCTTCCAGCGAAGCGATGGCCAAATACCACTTACTGACGAAACCGACTGTTAACGGTACACCGATCATTGACAGCGCAGCAATGGTAAATGCGACCATCGAGACAGGCATTTTCGGCCCCAGCCCTCTGAAATCTGCGATGTTGGTGATTCCCATTTTGTAAACAACCGCACCAACCGCCAAAAAGAGGCATCCTTTCATTAAGGCATGATTTAAAATATGCAAGAGCGACCCCTGTACTCCGGTCAGATTCAATAGTGCTATCCCGAGTACAATATAACCGATCTGTCCAATACTGGAGTAGGCCAACATCTTCTTGATATCTTTCTGGGCGATCGCCAGTATCGAGCCGGCCAGGATGGCCAGAATAGAGAGAAATAATAACAACTGATGAAGCTTAACTCCTGAGAAAATAAAATCTGGTTTAAAAACGGTAAACATTATCCGAATCAGGACATACGCACCAACTTTGGTTGTGGTAGCAGCCATGATAGCACTTACGGTAGAAGGAGCATAGGTATATGAGTTAGGCAACCAGTTATGCAGCGGAAAGAGAGCGATCTTGATACTTAAGCCAGTAATGAAAAAGGCAAAGGCTGTATGGACAACTTTGGACTGGTACAGTGCCGGCAATCTTGCTCCTAAATCAGCCATATTCAGTGTTCCGGTCACCATATACAGGTGACCAATTCCCAGCAGAATAAAAGTTGCCCCGATTGTCCCCATAACCAGGTAGTTAAAACTGGCCAACAAAGCCTCTCTTCTTTTACCGATAGCGATCAGGGCGTAACCAGCTAATGAAGCAATCTCCAGAAAAACATATAAGTTAAAGATATCGCCAGTAATCACAATCCCCATCAGCCCGGTAATAAACAGCAAGTAGATGGCATAAAAAAGGGGCTCCTTGCCCTCTTCGATCTCCACTGCCACGCTTTTCTTGGCATAAATGGTGACGATAAAAGCGATAAAGGCAACTATACATAGGACAAATCCATTTAAGTAATCAACAACATATTCAATCCCCCAAGGTGGCTCCCAGCCTCCCAATCGATAGCTAATTTTCCCGCTTTCTAGAACAGCCTGCATAAGAAGCCAGGAAAGCACGCAACAAACTAGGCTGGTGATTGCCGTCAGGTACCAACTCAAGATATAATTGAATCTACCTGCGATTGGAACAATCAGAGCGGATAATAGGGGGATAACAATAACCAGTATTGGGAGATCCGTAATAATCATTTATATTTATTCATCTCCTGTATCTCAAGTATTTCATCTTCTTCAACTGTTCCAAACGCTCTTTTGATCATGATAATGATCGCCAGGGCGACCGCGGTTGTACTCACAGACACGACAATGCCGGTAAGCATCAAGGTATGCGGCAACGGGTTATCATAGATTTGGGCCCCCGCCCATAATATCGGTGCTGTCCCCCCTTCCACTTTAGCCATGGAAACATAAAAAAGAAATACCGACGTTTGAAAGATGTTCAAACCGATTATCTTCTTGACCAGATTCGATTTAGCCACGACAGCATAGAATCCGATCATCATCAACAATATTGATATCCAGTAGTGATATTTCGCAAAAATAAACTCCATCATTTTTCATCTCGCCTTGCTATTTCAATAAATAATGTAGTCATCACAGACGCGACAGCGATCCCGACTCCGATCTCGATTCCCAGAATGCCTAAGTGACTAGCGGTTTGTGGCGTGCCAAGTGGAAGCACATCATATTCGAGATAATTTCCTCCCACCAGCAAACACAATAAGCCAATCCCAGCATAGATCAAAACCCCCATCGAGCTTAACAGGTCACTGGTTTTTTCCGCAATTCTTCTCCTGCCGGCCTCAAGTCCGAAGACAAGCATATAAAGAATCAAACTGGAACCCAGAATGACCCCGCCCTGAAACCCACCGCCTGGCGAACTTTCACCATGAGCGATAACATAAAGAGCGAAAAGCTGGATAAATGGGATCAATATTTTCGCAATTGTTTTGGCTATAACCTGGTCTTGCATAGCACCTCACGCCTTTTCTTTTTTATTCTTCGTTCGCCTTAGAAGCATGATTACACAGATTCCTGCGGTGAATATAACTGTCGTTTCACCAAGGGTATCGTAGCCTCTATAAGCAGCCAGGATAGCGGAAACAAAATTTGGCACACCTGCTTCGTCAAGAGAGTGCTCAATATACCTGGGGGCAACATGAACATGGGGTGGGGCCAACGGATCCCCAAATGCTGGCATATCCACTGTTCCATAAATCAACACCAAGGTCACCAGCACAACTACCAGTATAGATGGCAAGGAACTCAGAAAAGTACGTTGGCGATTTTTTTCTAACCGGCCAATTCGGCTTATGGCAGCGATCATAAGCACTGTGGTGATACCAGCACCCACCGATGCTTCTGTAAAAGCCACGTCAACCGCATTCAAACGTGTCCAGACCACTGCCATTAACAAACTGTATACTGATAAAAGCATAATCGCACTCAATAAATCTTTGGTCTGCACCGTAGCAATAGCACAAACCACCAAAAAAGCCAGTAGTATTAAATCCAACATAACTGAATCATCCATTCCCCATAATTTATTATTGACCCATTCCAGGGGGCAGCAGCTAAGTCCTTTTCCACGGTTTGACACCGGCAAGATAAGCAGCTCTGACAATGAAATGGGTCGCCGTTGGGTTAGCTACGTACATAAACACCATGATGATTAAAAGCTTAATACTGTTCAGCGAAAATCCATTGTAGACCATGAGACCGAGCAAAATAAACATCTGTCCCAACGTATCGCATTTACCGGCCGGGTGAATCCGTGAATAAAAATCAGGAAACCTGACTACCCCCAATGACGCAACCACAATTAGAAAACAGCCTATGCCCAACAATACGCCCGTAACGATTGTTTTTATCTCCATCTATTTGCCACCCTCTTTTTGCTCATCAAGTCCTCCTGTTTGGATATACTTTAAAAAAGCCAGCGAGGCAATAAAATTAATCATCGCATAGGCAAGCGCAATATCTAAGAAATGAGGGCGGTTATAGATAAACCCAATCAGAGCAAGCAGTATAATCGTTTTTGTTCCGATCATGTTTGCCCCCAGGATACGGTCAAAAACCAGTGGGCCGACAATAACCCGGTAGAGTACAAGTACAGCTGCCAGGATGATCACGATACCGGCCAATTCAAACATCTTTTCCCTCAACCTCCTTCACTCTGGCCTGCATTTCACCAGATATGAGACTTTCAGCAGCACTTTTAGTAATAGCGTGCACGATAAACTCATCCTTACTAGCCACAATGGTCACAGTGCCAGGGGTAAGCGTAATCGAGTTAGCCAGAGAGATAATCCCAAAGTCTGTCTTTAAATCTGGATTAAATGTTATTATTTCGGGTTCAATCGGCATTTTGGGGTGCAGCGTAAGATAGACCAGTTCAATATTGGCCAACACAATCTGCCAGAGCAACCAGGGCAAATATTTCAAAAAACGCCAAGTTTTTTCCAGAAAAACTCTGAAATCGAATCTATCTATTAGTAAATCATGCGACCAGTACGCTACCAATAAACTCGAGATTACTCCCAGTAATAACAGCAACAAATCAAACTCCCCGGAAAGAAGTATCCAAAAGGAAAACATGAGGATTGCCGTCAGCCAGAAGCTCATATCCTATCCCCCAATTTATTATCTTAAATAATGTATAAACCATCCCTTATCACTATGTAGCCATTTTTGCTCTGCAGTATTAATTAAGAATAGGATTTGCAATAATCAAGGCTACGATTAGTATTAAAAAGAGATGGCATATCTATTGGGCATATCTTTTCAGTTGGCGTTAACTCTCGATAAATAATTAAAAATGTATACTTAGAGATATGAGAATAATATTGTAGATTTTATGCAGTAAAGCCAAGTAAATGGCTCAATAATTATTTTATAACACAGCATTAAAATCTGTCAAGATAACTAGAAAAATGCCATAATATTTAAAAATAAGTGGACACATACACTTAATTAATACAAGATCTTGGCTCGGAGGTATTTTGAATAATTATACACTAGAGTATCTTTTTCTGTCTATCAACTAATTTAACAACCAAATAGTTACTGTATTTAGAAGTTGATTTTGTGAGAAAATGTGGCCACTTATAGGCCTCATTTTCTCACAAACCACTCATGTTTAGAAAAGCACACCCAGTAATGAAAATACCTTTGTATTTTCTTGTTAAATTTGCCTGCTTTGACATAACATAAAATTGGTGAATATACATTCTGCCGTGGTATTTTAAATGTCCATAGTATGCTTGCTCACCCAATTACACACTGGCATGCTGATCTGCCCAGATCGGAGCCGATTCTACATCACCCTTGAAGAAATTCCGACCGTAGAAGAGAAGACAGAGCACAATTCCAGCGGCAAATCCATAGGCTGCCCCTTTGGCCAGCAAGACGCCCCCCACAATACCAGCAATTCCCAGATCTCTTAGGCTCCGGGCCTCTCTAACCCCGACATAGACCGAGACAAAGCCCTGGATCAACATGGTCGAGGCCATGGCCACCGCCAAAATCGGCTTAACAATACTGACAATGGGCAGAAGGAAGTACCCAGTCAAAGTCCCAAAGCGGAAGGAGCCAACTCCGCCGAGGATGCTGTCCATCGACTCGCGGCCTTTTTTCCACCGCTCGTAGGTCACGACCGTCATAGCTGCCCAGATTGGCCCACACATCGAAATATCCGGACCAAAAATACTCATGACACTGTTTCTGATTCCCACGATCAGATGGGTTCGGTTGGGGTTGTAATCAACCGGTTCATCAGGCCGCTCCTGCTGGGCGTCCCGGATAATCGCCTGACATTGCACAGCATCACCAAATATAACGATGTAGGCTGCTAACACCATCGGGAGCGATTTAAGGTACATGTCCCAGCTTGGCCACCCCAGCGTGCCCCAAGGTACCCAGTCTGTCCACAACCGACCAAAGTCTGGCTGAGAAAAGCCCCACTGAATCTGTGGCCACGGCCCTTCACCCACGAGCGGCGCGACAATGACCGCTAATAGTATCGCTGGTAGGATTCCCAGATTAGACAACGTTTTCGCGATCGGGTTACGCTCGGCCAATTGCTTGAACTTTGACGAATACATCATGTAGAAGGCAAAACCGATACAAATCGTGATGGTCAGCGGGAACATATCAAACCGGCCACCTTTTTGGAAGATGAGGTTGATCGCCCCTACGCCCGCGCCCAGGATAACCCCTGCCTTGATAGCACGTGGAATCGATGAAATGACCTTGTTCGCCAGGCCGGTAATCCCCAGAAAGAGACACCAGATCCCCAAGGTCAACTCAAAGGCGATCAGAGCATGCATCCGGGCCGGTCCAGCGGGAAACGTGCCCACGTAAGCGATTAGCAACGGGATCGCCGGTGTAACCCAGCCAGGTACGACCGGGTCACCCAACCAGGCATGAAAGCAGTACAGAATACCGTTCAAAACCACAATCGCCAGGGCAACCTCAAATGGCATGCCAAGCGAATCCTGGAGCACGGGAATAATGGATAAACACACCGCGCACATATCCAGACCCTGAATAAAATCTGGCCATTCCCACCGGTAGTGGATCCCTGGTAGCCGCATCTTAAACGGTCCGACCGGCCAGTAGGGAGATTCAACACCATTAGGTCTTCTTTTAACCCAGTCCATTCATTTACCCTCCATTTTAGTTTAAATCAGTTTAAAATTAATAATACGAACCTTATGGTTAATGAACAAAGGTGGAAAAAGTAGGCCCTTTCTTTAACTCCTGTTCCAAGTCACCCCCTTTTTTGTAGCATATTTACAGGCAACGTGGAGATAATTATACCCGCCGCATCCCTTTCCTCAGTTCTTCGCGAAAGTCAGGATGGGCAATACTAATTAATGCTTCCGCCCTTTCGCGCAGGGTCTTGCCTCGTAAGTCCGCTACTCCGTACTCCGTCACCACATAATGCACATCATTCCGGGACGTCGTCACAGCGGCCCCGGCATCCAGTTGTGTGACAATACGCGACACCTTACCGCCGGCTGCTGTCGACGGCAGAGCAATGATCGATTTGCCCCCCTTCGAACGGGCTGCCCCACGGACAAAGTCTATTTGTCCACCCACGCCGCTGTACTGCCGTGGACCGATGGTGTCAGCACAGACCTGCCCCATCAGGTCAACCTGCAGCGCGGAATTAATTGCTACCATTTTGTCGTTCTGGCTGATGACAAAAGGGTCGTTCACATAATCAACCGGGTACATGGCCACCATCGGATTCTGGTGAACAAAATCATAAAGTTTGCGGGTCCCCATCAGAAAAGTCACCACTGCCTTGCCCGGGTGCAGGGTTTTCTTGCGGCAATTGACGACCCCGGCCTCGATCAATTCAACCACGCCATCCGAAAACATCTCCGAATGGATCCCCAGGTCGTGCTTATCTTTCAAAAACATTAAAACTGCATCCGGGATCCCGCCGATGCCAAGCTGCAGGGTTGACCCATCTTCAACCAGGCCGGCGATATGGCGGCCGATCGCTTCTTCAACCGGTCCAATGTTTGGGCGGGGCAATTCAATCAAGGGTTGTTCGGAAGGCACAAAATAGTCAATCTCTGTGACGTGGACAAAGGAATCGCCCAGGGTTCGCGGCATATTCGGGTTTACTTCCGCCAGCACCGTCGCCGCGCAGTCCACCAGTGGTTTAGTGTAGTCAACTGATACCCCCAGGCTGCAGAAACCAAATTTGTCTGGCGGCGAAACCTGGATCATCGCCACGTCAACTGGGAGAACCTTTTCTCTGAACAGCCGAGGCACCTCAGAAAAGAAGCAAGGAGTATAATCACCTCGCCCTTCGTTTATGGCTGCCCGGGTCGATCCACCCACAAAGAGGGAGTTATGACGAAAGTGTCTTTCCATACCAGGAGCACAGTAAAGAGCTTGCCCCATCGCCACCATATGCACAATTTCCACATCCTGGAGCTCTATTGCCCGTTCTACCAGGGCCGTTGGCAGCAACTGTGGCTCACCACAGGCATGGCCCAACACGATCCGGTCACCTGACTGCACTACTTTGACCGCTTCAGCTGCTGTCACGAGACGTTGTTGATAATATTCCTGCCAATTCATGCGAAGCCTCCTCTTTCTGGTATGTCATTTGTAATATTTTGCTCGCGATCACGCTGGCCACCTGGTCTACAGGTACAGGGAACAAATCAACCATGGGTCCGCTTACCAGGATCCAGCGCCGCGCCAACTTCCTGGTCTCCAGGCGGTCAGCGCAGGCCACCGGACAGCCACACACTAAGATGGCGGCCTCCCATTCCCGCTGCGGCGGGCCGTTGACCAAGCGGTAATTTTCGGGCAACCGTTGCCCCACTTCTTGCACTATTTTGGCCCGGTTAATCTGAGGATTGCAGCCACCACAGTATTTGACACCGATCTGCTTCATGCTTCCCAGACCTGCCCCTTGCGTAGAATCTTCAGGGCATCTTGAATCAAATCATCACTGACAGTCTGCACCACCGTCACTACCCGGGTTACCCCCGGCACCTTTTCCATCAGGACTGTTTCAACCAGATTTTCCAGCGTAAACTGGGAGGCCGGGCAGTTGCTGCATCTTCCCATCAGTCTGACTTTAACCGTACCATCGGTGGCTACCTCAATCAGCTCGATATCGCCACCATCAGCCTGCAACCAGGGCCGAATCTGACTGGTAATCACTTCATCGACCAGACAACGCACCGTACTCCCCCTCCACATCAGTTATTCTTGAACCCCAGCCAGCTCTTTCGCCAGCTTTTTCTTGTGCTCGAGGTTACCCTGACGGGCAATCATAATTCGCTGAGCTTGCGGCGAGCCAGCGCCGTGCATTGATTCTGTCAAATAACCCACAGCAGCACTGCCCATGGTTAAATTTTCAATCAGCCGCATGATCCGCATTCTATTTTCCGTAGGTACATTGGCCACACCGCGCAGGTATTTGTCTACATACTTGCCAATCTCAGGGTGATGGAGATCGCGTTCAGATGGCATGGTACCAATAATTCCACCGGCGATATCCTGCGCCAGGCGGGCGATCTCAAACGGGAACCGGGTCACGTTCTGTTTGCAGACATTGGCTAACAGTAGGTCAATCAGGTAGTTTCCCGATGCTGTTTTTCTACCTTCAGCTGAGCAAGCAATACCACAGGCATACAGGGTTTCGTTCAAGTGGATCATTTCAATCAATTTATCCTTGATGTGGGAAGCTTTCGCCGCTCCATTATAGTCAGCCGCCACAGCAGTCGCCCCGATTAAAACATCGCCGACCCCGACTTTACAACCCCCGTAACTCTGCCGGTGGTACCCCGCGAATCGTTCAACCAGCATGCCGGAGAATTGCCATTCTCCGCACATAAAAACCCGTTCCCAGGGAACAAAAACGTGGTCAAAGATCGTCAACACTTCCTGACCGCCAAATTTAGCATTACCCACGTCAATGCTCCCGTTCTCGAGCTTGCGGGTATCACACGACTGACGTCCATAGATGTAAATGATCCCTTCCGCATCTGTCGGGACAGCAAAGGCCACTGCATATGCTTTATCTTGCTCGGTCATGGAAATTGTGGGCATCACCAGAATCTCGTGCGAGTTAACCATGCCGGTTTGGTGGGCCTTGGCACCACAAACCACGATACCATCTTCCCGCTTTTCCACCACCCGCAAGTACAAATCGGGATCAGCCTGTTCGCTGGGGCTCAACCCCCGGTCACCCTTCGGGTCAGTCATCGCCCCATCAACCACCAGGTCGTTTTCCTGCACGTACCGTAAAAACTCTCTGAAATGTTCATGGTACTTCGTCCCCAGCTTCTGGTCCATCTCGTAAGTGGTGCTGTATACCGCGTTAAACGCATCCATCCCCACACAGCGCTGGAAGCACGCCCCAGTTTTCTGTCCCAGCAACCGCTGCATCTTAACTTTTTTGATCAGATCATCAGTGCTCTGGTGCAGATGATTAAACCGATTAATCTTCTCACCAGTCAAACTGGAAGTGCAGGTCATCAGGTCCTCATACTCGGGGTCGAAGGCCAGTTCATAGGTCATCGCCACAGAATTAATTGACGGACGAATAATCGGATGGTCAACCGGGTTCTCAACCAATTCTCCCATGACATAAATTTTCCGTTTTAGCTGCCGCAGACTATTCAGATACTGTTCCGGGGTTTTTAAAGCCATGGAAAATCCCTCCTCAATTTTTTACTTTCTGGTACCAGATCATTGCCAGGGTTACAGTAGTTCCATGCAAAGGGATCAATGTTCGAGCGCTCCCTAAGAATTAGTAAGCAATAATCGTGCCAATCGATATGACGTTTCTGGCCAGTCAACAAAAGTTAGTCTATCATTCCATCCATTATCGCCCTTCTCGCTGTAATTTGCCTCAACACAAATTGACGGGAAAGGAAGAATCCTTTCCCGTCGTTAGACGCTTTTGGCTTGGCCAAACATACAGTGATGCCTGAATTCATCAATCCGGATAGCAATTTCCCGTCGCGGTATCCCCTAAACTACCAGCACTCAACTCACCAACTCCGATGCTGCATTACATCGCCCCTGGCAACTGTGCATCACTTAACTTAAAACCATATTTATTGATCTTCCGGACAATCGTCGACTGATTAACTCCCAGGACGGCCGCCATCTTGCGGCTGGTTTTGTGTTTCTTCAACGCATTTTGAATAATCTGTTTTTCTACTTCCTCAATCGCGTCGTTGAGGGGCATCACGCCCTTGACACTGATGCGGGCATCATTTTTACTGGTCTCGCTACCCAGATATTTCGGCAGGTGTTCCACGCCAAGCAGGTCATCTGTCGTGGTTACCACCATCCGTTCGACCACGTTTTTCAGTTCACGGATGTTGCCAGGCCAATCATAAAGCATCAGGCGCTCCAACACCTCATAGGACAGCTTTTTTTGCAGTCCGTAGTGCGAGTTGAACTGGTTGAGAAAATGGAGGGCCAGCGAGGGAATATCCTCTTTTCTCTCCCGCAACGGCGGAATGACAATCGGCACGACATTGAGCCGGTAATACAGGTCTTCGCGGAACAAGCCGCGCTTTACCATGTCCTCTAAATCGCGATTGGTAGCTACAACAATGCGGACATCAACAGGAATGGGTTTCCCGCCACCAACCCGCATGATCTCCCGCTCAGCCAGGACACGCAGCAGTTTGACCTGAAGATTAAGCGATAATTCCCCGATTTCATCTAAAAACAGCGTCCCGCGGTTGGCCAGCTCAAAGAGCCCCGCTTTTCCTTCTTTCTTCGCCCCGGTGAAGGCACCCCCCTCATACCCGAACAACTCTGATTCGAGGAGTTGCTCGGGTATGGCACCGCAATTCACTTTGATAAATGGACCGTTCTTACGGCGGCTGTTCTTGTGGATAATCTTCGCGACCACTTCTTTACCGACCCCTGATTCGCCCAGGATCAAGATCGTGGCGTCCACCGTGCTGACGCGCGTCGCCAGTTGCACTACCTCTTTCATCGGCTCACTTACCGCCACTGCATCGCACTGTGAATTAATCGCGCTGCGGAGCTGTTTCAGTTCCAAGTGGTACCATTTTTCCATTTCCTGCGCCTGTTCGAGCTGACGCCGCAGTTCGTTCAACTCCGTAATGTCGCGGACATTGGTAACCACTCGAAAGATTTTACCATTCTGGTCAAAAATCGGATTGCCAGTAACCAGCACACTCTTACCGGTAATCACCTTCTGGGTAATTGTGACTGGCTTCTTCTCCTCCAGCACCAGCAGAGAAACCGACTGAGAATACACTCCCGCGTCAACTAATTCGCGCATGGTTTTCCCGAGCACTTCTTCCCTTTTGACCCCG
Organism: Bacillota bacterium; assembly: GCA_013178045.1. Classification (NCBI taxonomy): domain Bacteria; kingdom Bacillati; phylum Bacillota; species Bacillota bacterium. The sequence continues at coordinate 45,286 of JABLXP010000002.1, read as the reverse complement.
GTTAAGCGCTCATACGCCCGGTTGACCCGCAACGTCTTCCCGCGACCATCCGTGACGTAGATCCCGTCAAAAGATGACTCAATAATCGCTTCCAGTTCGTGGCTCAGTTCCTTAGTCGCCGCCAGTTCCTTCGAAATGCTCTCCAAATCAGACATGTCCTGAAGGACCGCCACTGCCCCGATAATCTCTCCGTCCACGATAATCGGGGTACGATTGCTGAGCAATTTCCGGTCATGGTAAATCAGTTTCTGGCTGTACTGGGCTTTCTCCGTCTGCAACTGCTCATAAATCCCGGTGTTGGGGAAAATCTGATCGATTCGCAGTCCGATCGCCTCTTCGGCCTTCACCCCGGTAAGCCGTTCGGCCGCCAGATTGAAAATTTCGATCACGCCTTCCTTATTTACGGCGATAATGGCGTTATACGTCGAATTGAGAATTGTGTTCAGTTTGGTCAGGGTGTCCTTGTTTTCGGCCTCAAAAGCCCGCAAGAGGTCAGACACGGTTAAAATGCCCACCAGTTTTCCCTGTTCATCCACTACCGGCAACCGGCCAAAATTAGCTTGTGCCGCCTCTTCGCAAGTAACTTCAGGAGAAATAGTCACCACATTTTGGGTCATGACCTCTCTGACCAAAGTCTGCTGCAGGTCAATACCACTGGCAACCGCGCGCAGGACATGGCTCTTGGTAAAAATCCCTTTTATACACCCGTCTTCTATTACCGGCGCTCCATCAATGCTGTGTTCGCTCAGGATACGCGCTGCCTCTCGGATGTTCATTCGAGTGTCCAGGGTGATCGGATCACGGGTCATTACGTCCTTCACCTTCAACGAAAATCCCTCCTTGTGGATTAACCAGTGTATAGCTCTCAGGCTATCTGGTCTTAACTGCAGGAAGCGCCCCGGCCAACCGCAGGCTCCTAAAAAACAAGAATCGATCAAGACCAATGGTAATTCCCGCTTTTTTATAATAAATGCAAAATTCACGCCAGCTTTTTCCACCAAAAAATTTTTGGTGGTAATCATACTGTTAACGCGGATCCAAATACAATTAGGACAAAATAACTGATGCATTTCTACATCGGTCTGCCCAGGGATATCATGTCAGGTATAATCTTCTTCATCCCCACTCCCTAATCGCGCTAATCGCGATGTTGTTGCGCATCGATTGATGCTATTTATCATCGTTACCAATAATAATTTTCGTCTTTGACGACACAAACCCTTTTGGTAAATTTTAATATTTCTGCATTTATCTTCTATTTAAGAGCGCGTGCGCATTATCTACCGTGGCATCAAGCAACCCTGCCCAATCAGCACCACCGACTCCCTCGTTAACCAGTGACAGGTGGAGCAAATATTCAATGTTGCCTTCTGGGCCCGTGATAGGTGAAAACGACAGTCCACACACCCTGAACCCGAGCCGCTGGGCAGTCCTGGCCACTTGCTCGATCACTTCGCGGTGGACAGCGGGATCGCGGACAACTCCCTTCTTCCCCACCTTTTCCCGACCAGCCTCAAACTGAGGCTTGATTAAGGCGATTACTTGTCCGTGCGGGGCGAGCAATTCGCGGACTGCTGGCAGAACCTTGTCCAGGGAAATAAAGGAAACATCGATGGTGGCTACGTCACCTGGCTCATCCAGCACCACAGGTGAAAGATGCCGGATGTTGGTCCGTTCCAGGCAGACCACCCGGGGATCCTGACGCAGCTTCCAGGCTAACTGCCCGTATCCGACATCAATCGCATACACTTTGCGGGCACCGTGCTGCAGGGCACAGTCTGTAAACCCGCCGGTGGAAGCCCCGATATCCAGCACCACCCGATCCTGCAAGTCAATTTTAAATGCCTCCAGGGCCTTAGCCAGCTTCAAGCCGCCCCGGCTGACGTAGGGAATGTCTTCCCCCAGCACGCGGATCTCCGCATCCAATGTCACCTGAGTTCCCGGCTTCTCGATCTTTTGACCAGCGACAAAGACCAGGCCAGCCATGATGGCCGACCTGGCCCGTTCTCGACTGGGAAAAAGGCCTTGCCGAACAAGTAAGATATCTAGCCGCTCTTTGGTCTTATTCATGATGATCCCCTTTGAAATTTTATTTTCGTCCCTCTGCCGGAGCCACAATCGCATGGAGGTCGGCCCTTTCTTTCGCCCAGTGCGGAGACCGCGGCTTGGTCCATGGACCAACCCGCAGTGGCCACTGCTGCCGAATCGTTGCGACAATCCCCTCTGGCGTCAATCCGTACTGGGTCCGCAAGACCTCGATTGGCCCGTGCTCAACAAACTCGTCAGGTATACCCAAGTTGATGACCTTGACTTCGCTATGCTGTTTCCTGGCCAGCAATTCCAGAACCGCGCTACCAAACCCACCCGCGAGTACATGCTCTTCCAGGGTCACCAGGTGTTTCGTCTGCCGGGCCAGGCGCAAAATTAATTCTTCATCAAGTGGTTTAATGAAACGGACGTTCACTACCGCCACCTTTACTCCTTGTTCCCGCAGCCGGTTAGCCGCCTCCAGGGCGGTATAAACAAGGGGGCCAACTGCCAGAATTGTTATATCGGTTCCGTCGCACAGCAACTCCGCTTGACCGATCGGCAGGTTCCTGAGTTTTTCCTCAAGCTGTACCCCCACTCCCGTACCACGGGGATAGCGGATGGCGATTGGCCCGTCATAGCCAACAGCCGTTTTTAACATGTGCTGTAACTCATTTTCATCCTTGGGAGCCATCACCACCATATTGGGGATATGCCTGAGATACGCCAGGTCAAAGAGCCCCTGGTGGGTCGCTCCATCTTCACCTACCAGGCCGGCGCGGTCAATGGCAAATACTACCGGCAGTTTCTGCAGGCAAACATCATGCAAGACCTGGTCATAGGCCCGCTGCAAGAAGGTGGAATAGATGGCCACCACCGGCCGAAAGCCGTCTCTGGCCAGACCAGCTGACATCGTGACCGCATGTTGTTCCGCAATGCCCACATCAAAGAAACGCTGGGGAAACTGACGGGCGAAACCGTTCAAACCAGTTCCATCTGGCATGGCGGCAGTAACAGCCAGCAAACGCTCATCATCTCTGGCTAAGCGGATCAGGGTCTCGCCAAATACCTGGGTGTAGGTGGGCGGCGCATTCTTTTTTATCGACTGGCCGGTGCCCACATCAAAAGGTCCAATACCGTGGAATTTATCCGGATTAGTTTCGGCCGGGGGGTAGCCTTTACCTTTCTTGGTTAAAACATGAATTAAAACTGGCCCACTGGTCGCTTTGGCGTTTTGCAGGACCGATTTCATCGAGGCTAAATTATGTCCATCAATTGGACCAAGATAGGTAAAGCCCAGTTCTTCAAAAATCATGCCCGGCACAACCAGATACTTTAAAGTATCCTTGAGCTTTTCCGCTAATTTGACCATGGTTGGACCGATAGCTGGAATCCGCCTGAGCAGTGATTCGACTTCTTCTTTACCTTTAAAGTACATCGGGTCAGTCCGCATCTTGGTAAGATAACTGGACAAGGCACCAACATTACTGGCGATCGACATCTCGTTGTCATTAAGCACGACAATCAGGTTAGTATGTAAGTGGCCGGCGTAATTGAGCGCTTCGAAGGCCATGCCACCGGTCAGCGCCCCATCCCCAATGATCGCTACCACGTGATGCTTTTCCCGCTTCAGATCACGCGCCAATGCCATCCCAACCGCGGCGGAAATCGAGGTAGAACTGTGCCCCGTTTCAAAGACGTCGTGTTCACTCTCCCGCTGCTTAGGAAAACCACTCAGTCCCTGGTACTGCCGGAGCGTCGAAAAAGTTTCTCGTCGTCCGGTCAGCAGCTTGTGAATGTAGCTCTGGTGACCCACGTCCCAGATCAGCCGGTCACGTGGGGAGTCAAACACCAGGTGCAAAGCCAAAGTTAGTTCAACAACTCCCAGATTGGGAGCCAGGTGTCCCCCGTTTTTCGCGACGGTTTCAATCAACACCGTGCGGATCTCTTTAGCCAACTGGTTTAGTTCACCCAGGGATAATCGTTTAAGATCTGCTGGACTGTTAATTCGTTCGAGCAGTTGGGTCACCCCGGTCACCTTCTCTCGTATTGAACATACGTTTACTGTCATCGTCACCAAATACAAACATTTTATTCGTTAAAAGTTATTGTTCCCGCTCGAGGATAAAAATTGCCAGATCGCGCAGGAAATCGGCCCGTTCGTCGAATATGGTCAGACTGTTCAGGGCCCGCGAAATACAGTCCTGCGCCATCTGTCGTGATTGGTCCACACCAAACAGGGCGGGGTAGGTCGCTTTCTGATTCCGCACATCGCTCCCCACGGGTTTGCCCAGTACAGCCATATCACCGGTCAGGTCAAGAATATCATCGGTAATTTGAAAAGCCAGACCGAACTCTTCCGCGTATCTGGTCAGAGCCACTAGCTGGACTGATGAAGCCCGGGCTAAAATCGCCCCGGCACGTACCGCGGCGCGGATTAGGGCCCCCGTTTTATGCCGGTGCATATACTCCAGGGTTTTGATTTCCGGTGGCTGATTTTCTGACTGGATGTCCACCACCTGTCCCCCGATCATGCCCTGCGTACCGGCTCCGGTGCTGATTTCTCGGATAATCTGCAGCACATCTGCTGCCCGAACTCCCGGATATTCGGCATTACGCGCGATCAGGTCAAAGGCCAGGGTAAGCAGGGCATCACCAGCCAGGATCGCTATCGCCTCACCATAAACTTTGTGACAGGTTAGCCGTCCCCGCCGATAATCATCGTTGTCCATTGCCGGGAGATCATCATGAATCAAAGAATAAGTATGAATAAGTTCTAACGCACAGGCCGTTGGCAGTACCAGATCGCTGGGGTGGCCTAAGGCTTCCGCCGCCGCCATGGTTAAAGTGGGGCGCAGCCTTTTTCCGCCGGCAAACAGGCTGTAGCGCATCGCCTGATGGATCACCGTGGGATAGGTTTGCTCCGCTGGCACCAGCTCCTCCAAAGCCGCATTAACTAATCTGGCTTTTTCGGCCAGACGACGGGGTAAATCCTGATAGGCTGGAGATTTTGGCCAGCTCATTATTCCTCAGCTCCTTCAGTTAAACTTCCGACCACCTTTAAGTTCCCCTTGTTCAGCGTCTGAAGAAGGACTTCGACCTTACCCTCAGCCGCCTGCAGCCTCTGGTGGCAAATCCGCACCAAACCAATCCCTTCCTCAAAGCAGCAGAGCGCTTCGTCCAGGGATAACTCGCCGCTTTCCAGTTGTTCAACCAACCGTTCCAGCCGGCCAATCGCTTCCTCAAATGATGGTTCACTCGCCAGACCGCTTACATGTTTTTCTGGCACCATGGCTCCTCCTTCACTTCCTCAACCTTACAGATTAAACCTCCCCGGTGCAAAATCACTTCTACCCTACCGCCTACCGCGGTCTGATGACTGGCCCGTATAATTGTCTGAGAGTAGTAATCACGGCAAATCGAGTATCCCCGGCTTAATATTCCCAGCGGACTCAAGGCTTCCAGACGTCCCGTCAATACCTTTAGTATAGCACCTTTCCGTGCCAAAAAACCAGCCATATTTGACCGCAATTGACGTTCCAAATGAGTTAATTGCTGCCGCTGCTGCTTTACCGTTTGCTGCAAGACCAGGCTGGCCTGGTTGGCCAGGGAGATTAAATTTTGCCTTTGTTTAGCCAACTGCCAGCGTATCCCTCGCCCCAACCGTATCTGGAGATCCGTCAGCCGTGCGTACAAATCAGTGATATTGGGTACCACCAACTCCGCCGCCGCAGATGGCGTCGGCGCCCGGCAGTCAGCCACCCAATCAGCGATGGTGTAATCGGTTTCATGCCCAACGGCGGAAATGACCGGGACGCGGGATTGAAAAATGGCTCGCGCCACTTCTTCGGTGTTAAACGCCCACAGTTCCTCTAAAGACCCCCCACCTCGCCCGACAATGATTACTTCCACGTCAGGCAGTTCATTAAGTCGGGCCAGACCGCCGGCGATTTGCGCCGGCGCCAGTTCTCCCTGGACTGCAGCCGGGGCGACTACGATGTCAACCCCGGGACAGCGCCGCCGGATGATGGTGAGCATATCCTGCAGTACCGCCCCCTGCGGGGAAGTTACAATGCCAATCTTGCGGGGCAGCCAGGGTAAAGGGCGTTTGCGGGCAGGTTCGAATAACCCCTCCTCGCTCAACCTTTGTTTGAGCTGCTGAAATGCGATAAATAAAGCACCTACCCCATCGGGCTGCAATTCTTCCAGGTACAGCTGGTACTGGCCGTCCCGCTCAAAAACCGCCACGTAACCGCGAGCCAGAACGCGCATCCCATTCTGCGGTGCAAAAGTTAGACGAGCGGCGCGAGACCGAAACATTACGCACCGCATGGTACTGGTGCTGTCTTTGAGGGTCAGGTACAGGTGCCCAGAAGAATGCAGCCGGAGGTTAGAGACCTCACCCCGGACCCAGACATTTTGCAGAAGGGGATCCTGCTCCATTAAGCTGGCCAGGTAACTCGTTAGTTCCCCCACGCTGAAAATCCGCCTCGTTAACACTGTTGTTTGGCCGCCTCCACGGTATTCTTCAATAACATCGCGATCGTCATCGGCCCAACGCCACCCGGAACCGGCGTGATCCATCCCGCTACCTCAACGGCACTGGTGAAATCAACATCCCCCACCAGCCGGCCGTCGGGCAGACGGTTTATGCCGACATCAATGACCACCGCCCCGGGCTTGAGCATTTCGCCCGTCACCAGACCCGGCTGACCAACCGCCACCACCACGACATCGGCTGACCGAACTTCCGCCGCCAGATCCCTGGTCCGGGAATGACAAATGGTCACCGTCGCATGGCGCGACAGCAACAACACCGCCATCGGCTTGCCGACAATATTGCTCCGGCCAATGACAACCGCTTTTTTCCCCGTCAAGTCGCAGCCAATCCGGTCGAGTAATTCCAAACAGCCGAGGGGAGTACAGGGTCTTAAGCCGGGTTCGCCAATCATCAATTTTCCCACATTTACTGGATGAAAACCATCTACATCCTTGTCCGGCCGAATACGCTTCAGAATTGCCTGCTCATCGATGTGAGCTGGAGGGGGTGACTGAACCAGTATCCCGTGAATCTGGGGATCCCGGTTTAATTCATCGATCAGGTTCAGCAGTTCAGTCTGTGTGCTAGCCACCGGCAGCCGGTAGCTGCGCGAATACAAACCTACCTCCGCACAGGCTCGCTCTTTTAAACGAACATAAACCTGAGAGGCGGGGTCCTCGCCAACCAGAACCACCGCCAGACCGGGAGTGATTCCACGCTCTTTTAGTTCGGCCACTTCTTGTTTAAGACTATTTCTAATCTCCTGGGCAATCTTTTTCCCATCAATTATCTGTGCTGCCAAATTGTATCCCCCTTCTTCAGAATTATTGCTAATACTTTATGTACGTACCACAGAGGGCAACCCCGACCGCGTTATCTGTGCTGTACCTTGGGTCGGTAAAATAAAGCTTCATCCCCACCGCTGGGTGACTGAGCCGTTCGGTTAAACGCTGGCGCAGGTAGTGGTTGGCCGCCACCCCGCCCACCAGTATGGCCGCAGTTAGTCCAAGCTGCTCCCTGGCCCGCCGGAGCACTTTTTCCAGGGTCTTTACCAGACAGGCTTCTACCGCCCGGGCCACCAGCGGTCCCGGGACGCCGCGATCCAGCAGACGCTCCGCGGCAGCGGCCGGCCCGGCAAAACTGAAATCATATCCCCGCACCGCCGAGGGCAATCGCACCAACGGTTCGCCCTCCGCCTGGGCCGCCAGTTTCTCCAGGGCGGCGCCGGCAGGAAAGCTTAAACCCAGCCGTACCCCAAGACGGTCAACAAACTGGCCGGCGTGGAGGTCGTTACTCTGCCCCAGTCGGTCGATGGCAAACACCTGGTCCTGGCTGCTGGCCCGGCCCACCACTAGTAATTCGGAAGTTCCGCCGGACAGATGCACGGCCAGAAACTTTTCCTCTCGGGGACCTTGGGCCGACCAGATCCCAGCCGCCAGGTGACCCTCCTGATGGCTGACCATTATTGGGGTAACTTTCAGAGCGGCCGCCAGACTGCGGGCCAAACCCGCTCCCACGGTAAAGACCGGCATGTACGAATCCGCTACTGGCCTGGGCCGGCCACTGGCGACAACCCGCACTATTTGCCGGGGATCAACCTGCCGGCTCATCCGCTCGACGAGGTCAGGCAGATTCTGCACATGCTGAAAGACAGCTTCTGACTGTCTCAGCCCCCGTAACCCGGCCGGAACCTTCAGAAGCTGTCTCTCATCGAACCAAACCTTCTGTTCGGAATCAATCACCGCCACCGAAGTGGTGTAAGCACTGGTGTCAATGCCAACGATCAGTTCCATGTCAATCTTCTCTACTCTCCACGAGTTTGCCCAGAATCCCGTTAACAAATCGGCCTGAATCTCCTCCTCCGAACTTCTTGGCCACTTCAATGGCTTCGTTGATTGCCACGTTGTTGGGCACTTCCGGCACATACAAGATCTCATAGATCGCCAACCGGAGAATGTTGCGGTCCACTTTCGCCATGCGGTCCAAATTCCATTCCCGGGACAGCTCCTTGATCACCTGGTCAATTTCCCTCAGGTGTTTAAGGGCACCCCGCACAAGGGTCACCGCGAACTCACTGGCCGGCTCGGACAGCGGGAATTCTGTCAAGACGTGCTCAATAGCGGCTTCGGGGCTAGCCTGGCCAACATCAATCTGAAACAAGATCTGTAAAGCCGTTTCTCTCGCCCGGCGTCTTGTCAAGAATGTTGCCTCCTTTAAAACTCTGGGTGTTTTTATTAGTTTAGTGATCACGCCAGACCCGCGACATCATCTCACGCAGATCTCCTTTATCATCAATACGTTTGCCAATCAGATAGCCGCCGGCCATACAAAGGGAAATGAACAGGGCCTTGAAGAAGCCGTAAGAGATAATTAGAATACCCAGGATAAAACCAACCAATATCCCCAGCGCTTTTCCTCGATGCTTTTCCACGATATCAATCAATAATTTCTCCCACATGGTGATCACCACCTACTCTACTCTTGCGTTGACATCGTATGTAATATTATCCACTAGGACCTTTATTTCTAACACTTCGGTCCCCACAATCTCCCGTAAATATTTACGGACATTATTCTGAATCTGCTCCGCCACCTCAGGGACGTTGACTTCGGGGATCAGGATCACGCGAAGTAAAACAGCCACCCCATGCTCCAACGGCCGGACCAAGGGCTTGACTTCCCGTACTCCCCGGACCTGACGCACGGCTTTGCGCACGACATTTTCCAGGGCAGTAATGCTGGTCCGCACCTGCCCCATGGCGGTCTCATGAACAATCGCCTCAACTGGCTCGCTGTACCGCAGACTGTCAAAGAATAAAATCAGGCCAATAAGTAAGATGGCTCCGCTGACCAGGCCGGCCACCCAGCGCCCGTTCGGATCGGCAACCGTAGTCAACAGATATTCCAGCGGGAAGATCCAGCCAAATATCTGCAGGATAACTACCCCGGCGGCGGCAATCAGCAGAATTGAACAGAGGGCCACTACGATACGGTCTCTGAGCTTCACCTTTTCATCACCTCACCAGCTGCATGCATAACCCCCTGGATGTTCAGGGGGTTACGATTAATGTTCAGACTCAACTATTTGACACGCGGTTCGTCCTCTTTAGCCTCACCCTGATGCATGGCTACACCTTGCACATGAACATTGGCCTCGACAACCGTTAGCCCGGTCATCGATTCGATCGCTCGCTTGACGTTCTCTTGAATTTTCAGGGCGACATCAGGAATCCGGACCCCAAAATCAACAATCACAAACAAGTCTACCGCCGCTTCCTTCTCTCCAACTTCCACTTTAACCCCTTTGGACAGGTTCTTGCGGCCAAGCATCTCCGCGATGCCGCCGGCTATTCCGCCACTCATCCCGGCGACCCCTTCCACTTCGGTAGCCGCCAATCCAGCAATAATGGCCACAACTTCGTCGGCGATCCTGATCGACCCGATATTAGTCCGTTCGTGTTCTTCCATCACAATACCCCCATATTTTTAATATGGGCTTCTAGCCCTAGGATAACCCGTTATCTGGTCTTGTATGCATATTATACCAAAAATTAGTTCTTAGTGTCTACAATACTGGGCGAAATATATAGGTACACAAAATATATAAGTCAACAAAAAAAGGACCGGCGATCACCGGTCCTGCACAATTGATTGTTTGTATTGTTTCTCCCTACTTGTGGACTACCTGGCCGCCGCTCGATCTTCGAAGAATTTCCTGGCTACCAGCGGGAAAAGGGCATACGAAAGGACGTCTTCCTCGCTCTTGGCCAGGTCGCCAATTTCGGCTTTCATCTGCTCCCACTTGGGTTCCAGCAAATCTGCTGGCCGGCACTCAATCGCAGGATGATTCTTCAAGATCTTCTTTTTGAGTTCTTCATTAATAACGCCAGGCACCTTACCATAGTAACCCTGCACGTATTTCCGCACTTCCCCAATGATCATCTTGTAACGGGCACCCATCAAGACATTGACTACCGCCTGGGTCCCAACCAACTGGCTGGTTGGCGTCACTAGCGGCGGAAAACCAAGGTCTGCACGCACCCGCGGAATTTCCGCCAACACCTCGTTCAGGCGATGTAAGGCCTTCTGTTCTTCTAACTGCGAAACCAGATTGGAGATCATGCCCCCCGGCACCTGGTGTTCGAACACCTGCATATCCGAGATCCGTGTTGTCCCGCGGTCAAAACCTCGCTGTTTGCGGACCTCGTCAAAGTAGTTAGCGATCTCGAAGAGTTGGGTGAAATTCAAGCCAGTATCGCGACCACTGTCCTGCATCACCCGGACCACCGTCTCCACTGGCGGTTGAGAAGAACCAAATGCCAAAGGAACCGAGGCGGTGTCAACAACATCAACACCTGCTTCCGCCGCCTTAACATAGGTTGCAATCGCCATTCCACCAACATAATGGGTATGTAATTGCACGGGGATGCTGAGCTTTTCTTTCAAGGCTTTGATCAACTCGTAAGCAGCAAACGGCGCCAGCAAACCCGCCATGTCCTTTATACAGATTGAATCGGCGCCCAGGTCCTGCAGCTTTAACGCCGTTTCCTCATAGTGATCAAGGGTGTGGACCGGACTGATGGTATAGACAACCGAAGCCTGCACGTGTTTCCCCGTCTTCTTCGCGCACTCCATAGCCTTTTGCAGGTTCCGGATATCGTTGAGCGCGTCAAAAATACGGAAAATGTCGATGCCGTTCTCCGCCGCTTTAGCCACAAAACGTTCGACAATGTCATCCGGGTAATGGGAATATCCTACCAGCGACTGCCCCCGCAGCAGCATTTGCAACGGGGTCTTCTTGACGTGCTTCTTGATTGTGCGCAGTCTCTCCCACGGGTCTTCATTCAAAAAGCGCAGGCACACGTCAAAAGTCGCCCCGCCCCAGACCTCCAGGGAATGATAACCCACCGCGTCGATCTTTTCCAGGATTGGCAGCATTTCCTCGATTTTCATCCGGGTTGCCCACAAACTCTGGTGTCCGTCCCGCAAAGTGGTATCGGTGATCTTTAAAGCTTTCATTTCTGCTCCCCCTTTTACAGCAATTCGCACCTGGAAAGATACTTCCAGGATAAGGAAACTCAGGCTATTAACTGGTACAGCCTGAGCCGAAGGCTGGATTATACATAATCCTCGCCACTGATAATTAATATATATTATATTTATTTCCGCTCTAAATGGCAACAATAACTTCCCAGGTATACAATATTTTGCCTTAACCCTTGGGGATGATGACAACCTGCTCTGGTTTGCAACTGGTTGTCCGACAAACCAGGTCAGAGATTCTGGTCACCTCTTCCGGGGTTAGACTTTTCGCCAGAACCACCACGGTAACGTTATTCGGCTGCAACATGGCCACCGCATCCCGAAATCCTTTGGCCATGAGCAGGTTCTCCAGTTCCATTTCCTTTTGCAGCGAATTGGTGAGATTAATCATTTTCTGCTGAGCGTCCCGGCGGTTTTCCGTGGTTGAACTGGGGTTGTTGATCACCTCCCGCAGGATTTCCACCTGCTGGCTACGGATCCGGTCGCGCTCCAGCCGGTATTCGGCAAAAAACTCCGGCCCGTTATTCTTGGCACTCACCCCGACCGCCGCCACCGGAATATCAGCCGGCTGTCCCGCTGAAGCAATACTCCCACCAACCGAGGTAGGCGGGGTGGTGGCCGGCGGCGGTACCGGGTTTGGTTGACCCGCGGGCTTGTTCGTAATGCTCCACGCGGGCAGAGTAACATAGATGTGCTGATAACCCAGATAGATGAAAAGGAGACCGGCTAAAGACAGGAGAAAAAGTTTGATCGATTGTTTCCGGATCACCAGGGTTGACATAGTGTCCACCTACCTTTCTTTTTTCGGCAAAATCTTAATTTTGTAGGCTGGTATATCCAGCACCGTTTGCACGGCATGAGTCAACTCCTCCCGCACGCGGGCGTCTCTGGCACCCGTTGCCACCACCAGCACACCCTTGATCAACGGCCGCATTTCCTTCACCACCAGCGGCTGCTGTTTCCCGGTATCTACCTGCTGCACCAGGACCAGTTGGCCGTCTTCATTGCGTTCCGTCGTGGTCCGGGTGCCTCCCCGTTCATCCTTTTCCGTGATCTCCCGCTTGTCAGTTTTCTGGTTAACCGCATACTGGTATTCCGGCCCCGAAGCCAGGGTGACGGAAACCGAGACATCGCCAATACCATCGATCTGCTGCAGGACCTGGCTCAAACGCAGCTCCAGCCAATTTTCCAGCGAGGCCACATCTGATGTGGGTGTTGACTTGACCTGAGTTTTGGCTGGTGATACGGGTTGGGCTGGCGCCGGAGTAGCTTCGTTTTTCGGCCACGTGTTGGCCACCAGAATCAGCAGCAGGCCCAGGACGCCAATTAAGACGAAAGGAGTTAGGGAAGATCTGGCTGGCTGGCTCGTTTTGCACCAGGGTCCACCACGTTCTGTTCCACCTTTCAACAATTCCACCAGGTTGGGTAGTTTAAGCAATTACCTTCACCTCCGTAAGTTATTTTATTTAAAGATCACCTCGATTTGTTCGAGCTTCAGGCCGTAGAAATTGGCCACCGTCTGCTGTAACTGCGTTTTTAATGCCCCCTGGACAGCGAAGGCCGGCGGCTGTTTGGGCGGCTCTGGCTGGCCTCCTGCCCCCTGGCTGACTTGAATCTCCACCGGTTCCACCAGTCCCCGGCCCGGCTGGTTTTTTGCCAGCTGATTCTCCCTGGCACCAGCACTGACCAGTAAAACGATGTGCTCAATCGCGCCGTACCGGCCAGTTTTCTGGTCACAGCAAACATTAACCCGGGCCTCTACCTGGTCTATCCCGCGCACAAGCCTGGCCACGGCTTCAACCTGTTGGGCCAGGCGCTTTTCATATTCTCGAACCGCTGTGGTTTGCGTCTCCCGGCGAAAAGACTCCGCCCTGGTCATGATTGTCTGCCAGGATTGGCCAAAGTCCTGTTCATGGTACCGCCAGGCATTCACTTCAAACGCCACCGGCCGCTTCAGGAGGGAGCCAACCGGCCCCAGGACCGTCACAATTACGAAAAGCCCCATCACCACCTTGACAAAGCTCTTCATGTTGCTGTTCGGCAACAGCATTTCCAGGAAACTGGCCAGCAACACGATGATCGCAATTTCTCGAACCAGATCCCGAATTACCTCCATGTCTTCACCTACCTTAACATCACCGTCAGGTTCGCCGTGCCGATGATGATCGTGATGGCCACGAAAAACATCAGTCCAACCCCGGACACTACAGCAAACACCAGGACCAGGTAACTGCCCATGGTTTCCAGAGCCTCCGCAATCTGCGCATCACCCAGCGGCTGAACCAGCGCGGCCGCAATTTTATACACCAGGGTAATGGCGAAAATCTTAAGCACGGGGAAGGTGCAGAGAAGAAAAATAATGACCAGTCCCACAATCCCAACCGCATTTTTCAGCAGCAAAGAGTAACTGACAACCGTTTCCAGCGCATCAGAAAATATCCCCCCGACTACTGGCACAAAGGTGTCAGTCGCGAACTTGGCTGTTCGTAAGGTCACACTGTCAGCCACTGAGCCGATTGCCCCTTGAATAGTAAGGATCCCGATGAAAATCGTTAACATCAGCCCAATACAGATGACACTGAGTTCTTTAAACAGGCCGGCCAGCCGGGAAACCTTGAACCTTTCTGATAACTGGCTGACAATACTCAAAATTGCGCCAAAAAAGATCAAGGGAAAGATGACGTTCTTGAGGATGACGCTGATGACGCTAAGGGAACCCATGATAAACGGGTGAAACACCGCCGCTGAGGTCATCCCCCCCACAGCCACCAGCAGGGTCAGAAGAATCGGTAGCAATGCCAACACGAAGCCGACCATGCGGTCAATCGCTTCACGACCGATCCCGACCGCTAGGCTGAAGGAACCCAGAGCGATGGTAAACAACACTAAATAGCAGGCGGCGTGAGCAAACTTCCCCGTGGTTCCTTTATCAAAAGCGCTTTGTAGGTTTTGTAGGACGGCACACACTACCGCCAGGACAACCAACTTACCCAGCAAAGCGGAATTAGCAATCAGCTCCTCGATAAAATATTTGCCAATCCCAGCGAGAACAGTTTTCAAGTCCCAACTGAATCGACCGTTTTTCAAGTCATCAATCATTTGGCGGAAACTGAACTTAGGCAAATAATTACCCATCTCGCGGTCGATTTCGTTGATAACTTTTTCCACCTGGGAAAAATCTAATTTCTGGATTTGCTGCTCCAGGATCTGGGCCGAAGCCGCCGGCTGACTATCGGCCGTTAAAGCCAGACCGCTGGATGGCCAAGCCCAGAGGGAAAAAAGGAAAAGCAATAAAAAAATCTTTTTCATAAATCACTCACCTTATGGTAGCAGCCGGATCAGAGACTCCAGAATCGCCACGATAATCGGGACAGCCAGCATCATCACAATAATTTTGGCCGCAAACTCTACCTTAGCCGCTACCGCACCTTCCCCGGCATCCCGGCAGACCTGGGCGCCGAATTCAGCAATATAGGCGACGCCAATAATCTTTAAAATAGTAGATATATAGAAAACATTGACGTTGGCCCGCTCGGTCAATTCCGACATAACATCAACCACGGCGGAAATTTTGCCAATCATCAAGATGAAGACCAGAGCGCCAAAGGCAATGCTAATCTGGACCGCCAGTTCCGGCCGTTGCTGGCGAAGGAGAACAGTCAAAATGGTGACAACTAAAGCCAGACCAACAATCTGCAGGATTTCCAAAGGCCCCACCCCTTAATAGAGGTTAAAAACAGACTTGACCATGGTAAACAATTGAGTGATCAATTGAACAACCATGATCAATACCACGACCACGCCGGCCAGGGTAAGCATTTGGGCCTGTTCCTCTTTGTTCGCCTGCTTGAGCACGATGTTCAGGACAGAAATCAAGATCCCCAGTCCCGCGATTTTAAAAATGAGATCGGTGTTCATTTCTTTTCTCCTTTCACCAGTAAGCTAATAAATGAGAATGACTAGCAGCATCCCGACCAAAAATCCCGCATACCGCCAAAGCGTCTCGTTTCTTGCGCGCTCTTCTTCGGCCTGCCCTTGTTGTTGCTTCAATTGCTGGTAAGCCAGCTGGATGCTTTTCCGCTGTTCCTCCTTGTTCGTTCCTCCCAGGGTATGGCCAAAAGTAAACAAAATCTCCAGATCGGCCGGCCGCAGAGCAGAATTAAGTTGAAGCTTTTTCAGTGCCTCCTGCCATGCTTCGGTGGCGGTATAACCCTTACGGGTTCTGAGCAGTTGGGCAACTTCAGAAAACAGACCGGCGACTGGTGGTCCCACACACTTTCCCACCTTGACAACCGCGTCCGGCAGTGGTGTGGATGCATAACCGATCTCCGTGTCCAGGAGCTGTAACGCCGCCTGTAAATCTCTGAGCTGCCCCGGGCGTTGTTGATATTCTCTGGAAATGGTCAGCCCGATCATTCCGCTCGCCACCACCACCAGGGCTGCTCCCAACACCTTCAGCAAAGCCATCACCCCCTTTCTCACAATCGGTCAAGCGTTATCCAGATAAGGTTTTCAGCGATTTCGCATCAATAACCGCTTCCACCGTGCCGGCACCCCGCCGCCGGCTGAGAATAACATAGCGTTCAAAAATCCGCTGGCCCAGGAGCGAACGCAGGGCAGGGCGCTGTTCTAGTTCAGCCAAACTCCTCCCGTGAACAGTCGTCACCAGGGTAATTCCCGCGCTCAAAATGTCTTCGATGGCTGAGACATCCTGCGCCCGGCCGATTTCATCGGTGGCGATTATCTGGGGGGACATGGACCGAATGACCATCACCATCCCCTCCGCCTTCGGACAGTTATCCAGCACATCTGTCCGTATCCCCACATCATGCTGCGGCACACCTTCATAGCAGCCCGCGATTTCCGACCGCTCATCCACTACGGCAACATTTACCCCCGGGAAATTTAGCCGCGGCACTCCATTGCTCATCTGCCGGATGATGTCTCGCAACAGAGTCGTCTTGCCGCACTGCGGGGGTGAAATAATCAGGGTATGATATGGTCTGGCCTCACCTGGGGAAAGTAAAAATGGCATCACCGGGTCAGCTGCCCCGATCACCTGACGGGCAATCCGAAAGTTTAGGCCGGCGATATGTTTGAGAGTTTTAATCCTACCTTTATCCATCACCACGCGACCAACCAAACCAATGCGGTGTCCACCGCGGACGGTAATATAGCCATTACGGAACTCCTCTTCCAGGGCATACACCGAACTGTTGCTGAGCAGTTGCAAAGTTTTGTGCATATCCTCCGCGCTCACGCGGTAACTGCGCTCAAGATCAGGGCTTAGCCGACCGTCCGGCAACAGCCCCAGGTCATGCTGACCAACGCGCAGGATCAGGGGACGGGACTGGCGCAAGCGAATCTCCTCCAGTTCGTCCACTACCCGCTCTGGAAGTTGTCCCACGAGCTGGCGAATTTCTGGCGCCAGCATGCTCAAGACCTGTTCCTGAAACCGGGAGAGAAAAATTTTTGCTTTAACCGAGCGGATTGTCTGGGAAGAACTGGTGAATAGTCCGATGCTCATCGATTGCCCCCTCCCTTATCTTCTCTTATATAGATATTGTTGGTATACCAGTTTTATGCCAAATGAAAACAAAAGAGAGGCTTTTCCTAACCTCTCCGCGCTAAAACCATTAATCTTATTTTCATTGCGTTTTAACAATTTCTAGATGTCAACAGTCCGCTTAACCCGGTCCTCAACCTCGTTATCGATGACCGCGTGGTTAAAGTCAAATGAACCGTCATTGACGAACACGACCTCATCGCAGTTGGGGCAGGTGACTTCAATCACATCGTCATCCTCCACAATATCAGCCTCAAAGTAGACCACGTCGTGGCACCGCGGACATTCCACTTCAATGTATTCCTCCTCATCGTCCAGGTCAGCGCCACCAGTCTCCAGGTCGTAGAGATCCTCATCAATGCTTTCGATGTAATTTTCCAGTTCATGGTGGGCCTCCCAAAGGTGATCGAGACTGCTCACCACATCTTCCAATACATCGATCATGTTGGTGAGGATTTGTCCTTCCTTGGTAGCCGGGCTGAGCTCAAGCCCCTTAGACAGGCCCTGGAGGTAAGCCACCTTCTCTTTTAACTCATGCACAATTTAAACCCCCTTTGGTAGTACTTTCGTCAGGCAGCAATGTAGCTAAAATTATTATGCCTCTACCAAAGGAGAATTAAACACAGAAAAATTACGCCCGTTCGATGTACAGTCCAGTACGGGTATCAATCCGCAGCTTGTCGCCGACGTTGATAAAGAAGGGCACCTGGACCACCGCGCCAGTTTCTAGGACCGCTGGTTTCGAGCCCCCCGAAGCCGTATCACCCTTAATTCCCGGCTCCGTCTCTACCACTTCCAGCTCAACAAAGTTGGGCAGCTCAACCCCGATAATTGTCCCCTGGAAAAACAGGACGTACAGGGTCATGTTCTCTTTAAGGTACTTGATAGCGTCCTCCAGCTGCTTCTTATCCATGGTGATCTGTTCATAGTTCTCGTTGTCCATAAAGACGTAGTTTTCGCCGTCATTGTAGAGGTACTGCATCTCTCGCCGATCCAGGCGGGCCCGCGGGAGTTTTTCACCCGCGCGGAAGGTTTTTTCCACGACAGCGCCGGTTTTGACGTTCTTCAACTTAGAGCGAACAAAAGCCGCTCCTTTGCCTGGTTTCACGTGCTGGAAGTCCGTGACCACCCAGACCTCTCCCTCAAGTTCAATGGTTAGACCGGTGCGAAAATCGTTGGTTGAAATCATTTGTTCTTTTTGCCCCCCCTCAACGTTTAAACCATGATGAGTTCTTTAGTCAACTGGGTGATGACCTCGGCTCCCTGCTCGCGAACCACCACCAGGTCCTCGATTCGTACCCCGCCCCACCCAGGCAAGTAAATCCCTGGCTCAACGGTTAACACCATGCCTGACGCCAGGACTGTCTCATCTTTGGCCGCCAGACGCGGTTCTTCGTGCACAACTTTGCCCACGCCGTGCCCCAGCGAGTGGCCAAAATACTGTCCATAACCGTGGTCTTCGATAATCGCCCGGGCCACCCGGTCAACTTCGTTCGCCCGTACGCCCGGCCGGATTGCCCTTACCCCGGCTGCCTGCGCCTCACGCACGATGGCGTAGATTTCGCGCTGCTTGCGACTCGGCTCACCAACCACTACCGTCCGGGTACAGTCTGAACAGTATCCACGGTATACCGCACCAAAATCAAACGTCACGAAATCACCGGCATTAAGCTGGCGATTGGTTGCGGTTCCGTGCGGTAGTGAAGAGCGCGGACCCGATGCCACAATTGTTTCAAAAGCCATCCCCGCGGCCCCCTCCCGGCGCATCAGGTATTCCAGTTCTACCGCCAGATCCAGTTCCCGTACCCCGGGCTTGACTAACGAGAGGATTCGGGTGAAGGCACGGTCAGCCAGATTGGCCGCCGCCCGGATCAGGTCAATTTCCATTGGTTCCTTGACTAAGCGGAGCCTTTCTACCAGACCCGCGCTGGCCCGGAGTTGGACGCCCCTCATCCTCTCCGTATACTCGGTATACTGCTGATATGTAACATAATCGGGTTCAAACCCGAGTTGTTCAATTTTTTCTTCCGCGGCCAGAGCCGCGATGATCTCTACGAGCGGACCATTGTGCTGGATAACCAGCCAGCCTTCCGTCTCCAGCTGGGCCTGCTCGGTGTAGCGAAAATCAGTGATGACAAACGCCTTATCGCTGGTCACCAGCAGGGCCCCATCCGAGCCGGTAAAACCGCTGAGATACACCCTGTTTTCCGGCCGCATCACCAGCAGGGCATCCAAAGCCGCCGGCTGCAGCAGTTCACGCAACCGTGTCAGTCGGTTATGGGTCGTCGACAGGCGGCTCACCTCCCGCGGTGCGTTCTAAATATTTCGCTGCTGCCACCAAAGCCAGTTCGTAACTCAACTGGCCCAAACCGCTGATCTGACCCAAAACCACCGGGGCAATGACCGAACGGTGCCGGAACTCCTCCCGGGCGTAAATGTTAGACAAATGCACCTCAATCGCCGGTAGACTGACGGCGCTTAGCGCGTCGCGCAGGGCCAGGCTGTAGTGCGTCAGCGCCCCAGGGTTGATGATGATCAGGTCAATTCGCCCACGGGCGGCATGAATGGTATCGATCAATTCGCCCTCGTGATTTGACTGAAATATCTCCAGCTCAAGCCCATGCTTTTTGGCCACCTTGACTAGAACCTGATTAAGCTCAGCCAAAGTGATTTGACCATAAACATGGGTTTCGCGGGTCCCCAGCAGATTAAGGTTGGGGCCATGTATTACCAGAACCCTCGGCACATCAGTCACCTCAAAATGTATTCTACCATAGTCTGGCCAATTTTGTCAGCGGGGTGTGCTCTACGACCCACTGACCGTCATTTTCGCCACCCGGCATGTTGGGGCGCCCCGACCGCCGAAAAACGTCAGGTCGCTGGCGACGGCGTCGATAGACGCCAGGAGGTCCAGGATATTACCCGCAATAGCCACTCCCCGTACCGGGTAAGCCAGTTGCCCATTCTCGATCCACAGGCCGGCCGCTCCCACCGAGAAATCACCCGAGATCGGATTGGCGGTGTGCATCCCCATCACTTCGGTGACGTACAGACCGCTGGCGATGTCCTTGAGCAGTTCTTCTACCGAAAGCTCACCAGGAAGGATATAGAAGTTAGTCGTCCCGATCTCCGGGGTGCCCTTATACGAGCTACGCATCCCGTTACCCGTCGAGACTACTCCGTCTTTCGCCGCTGTGTAGGTATTGTGCAAAAAACCCTTCAACTGTCCCCGTTCAATTAAAACAGTGCGCGCCGTTGGCACGCCTTCGCCGTCGAAAGGCGATGAGGCAATCCCATCAGGCAGCATGCCATCGTCAATCAGGGTAATTTTGTCTGAACCAACCAATTGATTAACCTTGCCCGCAAACAACGATTTGCCTTTTTGCACAGCCTCAGCGCTCAAAGCCGGGGCTAAAATCCCCAGGAAGTTGGTTGCCACGTACGGATCGAAAACCACCGGCACCTTCTGCGTGTTGATCTTTTTGGCCCCCAGCATACGCACCGCTTTTTCAGCCGCCTCCTGGCCGATTTGCGTGGCGTTCAGGTCCCGAAACTTGCGCCGGTACTGCATCCCAAAGCCGGTCTGGTTATCCCCGTTTTCCTCGGCCACCACCATCAAATATGCGCCGCAGTAGGCGCCCCGGTAGGACACGTTCAGACCGTAAGAATTGACGATGGTAACGTAATATTCACTGTCTTCGTAACCGGCTTTTTCCGTGATCTTGACCCGGGGGTCATACTGCCGGCCAATCCTTTCGATCTGTCTGGTGAGCTCGATCTTGTGCTCAACTGGAACCGAATTGATCTGCGGGTCATAGAGGTCAAGGGCCGGATATTTTGGCGCCGGTTTGGGCAGAACATTGCCGTCATCGACTGTGGATTGGCGTGAATTGGCCAGGGCTTCGTCAATGATCTGGTCAATCTGCGCGGGATTCAAGTCGGCTGTATAAGCAAATCCCATGCGCCCATCTTTGAAAATCCGCACACCTAGACCGCGCTCTTCCGCCATTTTCAAAGTTTCAACCACCTGGTTGCTGACTTCGATCAACAGTTCTTTAGAACTGGCCAAAAAGGCTTCCGACATTGAGGCCCCGCGTTGCTGGGCCTTCTCGATCACTTGTTGGGCAATAATCTGAAACTGCTGCCCGTCCATTATCTTCACTCCCTAGTCCAGAATCCCGCCAACGATCAGTTCAGGAATCCGAATCGTTGGCTGCGCGTCTGAAACTGGCACCCCCTGACCATCCTTGCCACACGTCCCAATCGTAAATCCCAGGTCCTGGCCAACCATATCGATAATTTGTAAGACCTCCGGGCCGTTTCCGGTGAGAGTGGCCCCACGGACGGGTGCTCCGATCTGGCCGTCCTGAATAAGGTAGCCCTCAGCCACATCGAAGACAAAGTCTCCGTTAACGGTGTTGACCTGGCCGCCACCCATCTTTTTGACCAGCAACCCGTTCTGCGTTTCTTTGATGATCTTCTCCGGGTCAGTTTTACCCGGCGCGATCAGGGTGTTGGTCATGCGCGGAATCGGCTTATCGTGAAATGATTCCCGCCGCCCGTTGCCAGTCGATTCGCGCTGTTCTTTCCTTGAGGTCAGCAGATCGTACATAAAGTCCTTGAGAATCCCCCGGTCGATCAAAACTGTTTTCTGACCGGGTGTGCCTTCGTCGTCAAAGCGTAACGAACCATATTGGCCAGGCAAAGTAGCGTCATCGATTACCGTGACCACATCAGCCGCCACCGGTTGTCCCAATTTGCCGGCGTAAACCGATAACTGTTTTTGGATGTGGTCAGCCTCTAAGCCATGGCCGCAGGCCTCATGAACCATGGTCCCGCCGGCCTCGCCGGCCATAACCACAGCCATTTTCCCCGCTGGCGCCGGTTTCGCCGACAACAGCATCACCGCTCGCTTCGCAGCTGTCTCCGCCAGAGTAAGGGTCGCGTCATGGTCAAACAACTCAAACCCAATGTGACCGCCCAGGGCCTCGTAACCCGTTTGGATAGATGTTCCTTCGACCGCCACGGCATTGACCACAAACCGCGTGCGGATCCGTTCATCCTCGACATACGTGCCCTCACTGTTGGCGATCACCACCTCTTGAATGACATCGCCATAGGACACGCCAACCTGTTTAATCCGGCCATCGACCATCCGGGCCACGCGGTTCGCCTCGGCTACCAGTTCAACTTTTTTTTCGATCATGACTTCATCCGGCCGCTGTTTGATCTCAAACGGCGGAACCACCCTGGCCTTCCGCAGGTCCAGCTTCACTTCCTTCTTTTCACCCGTGGCCGCGTGGCTGGCAATCCGGGCGGCATTGCTTAAGTCTTCCCTGGTGAGGTTGTTGGTATAGGCATAAGCCGTGTTCTCCCCGGACAAGACACGAATACCTGCGCCGATATCCAACCCGGTATTCACCCGTTCAATCTTGTTGTCTTCACAGAAGATAGCAGTTGTCCGTTTGCGCTCGACAAAAATATCGGCGAAATCGCCGCCATTGGCTAAGGCAATGGTCAAAACTTCCTGCAGGTCATCTTTGGCGATCAACCATACTTCACTCCTACCGGCATATTTTGGGTGGTCAATTTTCTTGTTCGACATTAACATTAAGGGGCACACCCCTTAATAATCCCTTCGTCCAGGAAACTTATCCACAGTAAGCGTTTAAGCATAGTTTCCAAGACGACAAAAAAGACTTCCAGCATGTGCTTTCTTTAATCAGGTTTTTCCATACCAAATAATACCGATATATATATTAGCCTACTAATATTTTATTGTCTACTTTTTTCCTGGGATGTATGCCGCGCCTCCATAAAAATGATCAGCTTCGCCTCGCCACGCACTTGCTCGCCGTCAAGCTCCAGACTCAGGTCAATTTCGTCCAATCGGCTCAAACGGTTCAGCTTGGCCACTCCATCCAACCACTGCACACACTGGGGAAACGTCCCGCTGAAGCCCACCCGCAGGGGAACGCGCCCCGCCTCATCACTCGCGGTTGCCTTTTCGGCTTTGACCTCTCGCAGAACAACCCCGGTTTGCTGAGCTACCGTTTCCAGTTCGCAGCAAAACGTACTGACCTGGGGTTGGGCTGGTAACCGCTGCGCCAGTTTCGTCCGCTCTCCCATTAACTGATTATGCTCTCGCGCCAGTCTGGTCCCATCCAGTCGATATGGCTGGACTTTCTCGTAAGCAAATTGCAGCGCCTGGAGTTCTCCCTGCAGCCGGCGCGACGCATCCTGCAGCCACCAGAAACTACCGCTGACGAAAATAGCCATCACCGCCGCGACCACGCATCCCGGTTTACTCATTTTTCCCCTTCCCTTCGCCAGCTAAGCCGCACCAGAGCTCAAATTGTAGGCGACCTTCTGCAGTGCGACGGGCAGTGATTAATTCAACCGATGAGAAAACCCCCCGTACCTTCAGGCTTTGGACTAACTGTTCAAGGGAACGGTAAGCATCACAGTAGCCCTGGACCGTCAAGCCGCGGGTTGAACCATGGATTTGCTGGATGGTTACCGGTGACGGTATACCCGAACCTAATTGGCGGAGAACATTAACCTGAATACCTGGCTCCAGGGCAAGCTGACTTATCCTGGCCTGCTTAACTGAGGTTTCGACCATTAAACTTTCGAGGGCATTTACTTCCTCCAGCAAACCCTCAACCGATGCCACTCTCGCCTGCCAGGCAGCGCGTTCAATTTTCAACCGGTGGAACAATAATATCTGACGCCCACCAATCAGGATTAATAAGATCAATAAGCCCGCCACCATAATTAACCAAAGCCTTCTACTTAACCACCAGAGCTGCTGTTCAGTTTCCAGGCGTGCTGCCTTCAGAAAATTAATCTCCGCCACTCAACTCACACCCCTCAAGGCCAGCCCCAGCGCTACTCCATAAGTGGCTAACCAGGAAGAGCGCGATTCACCAATTTCCTCAGGAAAATTGACTCCTGGTACTTCCGGCCCATCCTCGACCACGGTAAAGTTATTAGCCAAAATTAGACGGATAGCCGGCAACCTGGTGCCTCCCCCAATCAACACCAGCGGTGGAACAGGGGTGCTGGTCAGCAGTCCCTGACAGAACTCCCAGGACCGGGCAACTTCGGCCACCATCGTAACATTTATCTTTTCATGACCGGGTGCGCTATTTACCAGTTCCTTAGTTCCCCACGGCAGGTTGCGGTGAAACCGCCAGCGGTCACCGGTAAAAAAACTGACCTGAGTGCCGCTCGCTCCTAGATTAAGCAAGGTCAAGCCCGTGTTCGGGTCTGGTTGGCATTGCCTAAAAACCCGGTATAAAGCCAGAGGCTCAACCTCTACAGCCTCCGCCATCAGTTCGGCTGCGGTTATGCTTTGCACCAGACTATCCAGGACCGGCCGTCTGGTGGCCACCAGGAGAAACTCATCTTTAGCTCCAGTTTCATTTTGCACATGACCAAGATAAGTAAAATCGATTACCGCTTCGGCCAGAGGAATCGGTAGATTGACTTCTGCGTAGTGTTTGAGAGCGCGGCGAGTTTCTCGTCTCGACATTGGCGGGAGAATTGGATGCCGGAGCAAGATCTGCTGTCCAGGAATGGCTACCACTACCCGGCGTTCTGTCACACCGAGTTTATTAACCATTTCCCGAATCGCTGCCGCCATTACCGACACTTGTTGGATAACTCCTCCGCTAATCGCTCCGGCTGGTGTAGGTCTTATTCCGTACAAATCAACCGTCCAGCCTCTTTTCTCTCGCCTTAATTGCACCAGCTTGATCTGGCAGCTACCAAGATCAAGCCCTACCCGATATTTCTTGCCCCACCACTTCATAGTATCCACCTCACATTTACTGTACGGTTTCTCTCCAGGACGCTACCGTACCACCGTAGTTGGTGAATTTGACGACTTCACCGACCGGTGGCAGCACGGCAGATGCGAAATTAAGCTTTATCGCCCCGATACCCGTATCCGAAGTTCGCGTTGTCAATTCCAGGTTTGGGGCCACCACTGCTCCATTGATCTCAATCACCGCTCCCTCCGGGGCCTCCAGGTGAACTTCCGTTAACGAATACAGCAGTGCCTCCAGGCTGACCTGACCACCAGGAGGACAACTTAACCGGGTTTCTCCGCCGGCCACCAGACCGGCCGGTCCGCCATTTTCTACGGTCAGATTGAGACCACCAGTCGCCACGATCACGACCCCGGCGGGAAGGAAACCCGACACGTCGGCACTCCCTTCGACAAAGACATGGTGTCCTGGCCTCAGTTCACGCCCGTTGAGCATAACCGAACCGGGAATATAGACCCAGGAAAGGTCAGCGTTGACCTGGGCCATCAGCCGTAAATCATCCAAACGCAGTTCCGGAAAATAGTACCCCGACCGCACCATCCCGGAGTTAATGGTGATTAGTTCCGGCAGCTGTGAACTTAAAGGACAAGGGGCATGGAGGTGGCCATTAATCGTGATCGACGTTGGAGTATGACTGTCCACCACCCAGTTATCCCGGGCAAAAGCCGCAAAATCAAAGGGAGGACGAATCTCCGCCTTGATCGTCCTTATTCCTGGGGAACACCGTCCAGTCGCGATCACCTCGATCAATCCCCGGTTATTGGGGAAAAACACTTTCGCTTCCGTTTGTCCCAGCCAGTCGCCGGCGCTCACTGATTCATTCCAGGTGTAATCGGGCGTCTGGCTGGCGTTGTCGGCATTAAGCAGGGAGGGTTGCTGATTAATCGCCAGTCGCACCCGCTCTAAACCGGCTTCCGCCAGGTATAGACAGACGGTCTGATTTTGGTAATTTATGGCAATCCTTTCCTCCATCTGCGCGATAAATAGCAGCGTCGATCCGACGATAAACACCAGCGATAAAACAAAAAGGGCTATAACCAAAACGTATCCACCTTCACTGGTTACCACCCTACCGCTCAAGTTCCCCATCAAGTTGCCCTCACACCTTTGACTCTTTCTCAAGGCACGGCTTGAGCGCGCACCATTGTCTGTGTTGATAGCCTGTTTTCCCATGGCCCAACCTTCACGGTTACCTGGATCTGCACCAGCCCCCCGTCAATCAGCTGAAATTTGAGTTCTTCCACCGATTCCGTCACCGGGTGAGCGGTCTCCGGATAAGGAGAACTTTCTCGCCGATAAAAGCGGCGGTACAGGGTGTGGTTGGTCAAGATAAACTCAATCTTATTTCCATCTGGGTTAATTAACACCAACCGATTACTCTCAACCAGCACCAGTTTTGTGGCCGCCCGAATTTCGCTGCTCAATCGTTCCACGGCCAGACGCGCCGCATACTGCGCCTCGGCCTGACTGGCGCCGGTCCACCAGGTACGGGCGACACTGCTAAATAGACCCGCGATACCCGTGGAGAGTATAACGATAATACTCAACGTGGCGAGAACCTCAAGCAAGGTGTAACCGTACTGATGCCACTGCTTATATTTAATCCGCCTCATGGTCGAGCCAGATAGTTCATCACCGTCACCTGCCGCGGTCGTTCTTTTTCTTGCCAGGTAACAGTCACGATCACTTTAAAAAGTCCAGGTTCATCAGCCTTCGGAGAAATCTCCACCTCGACGGAAAAACCGACGGGAACCACCACCGGCAGGTTTAATTCCGCCACCGAATCATACACGCCAGGAATCAGGCGATTAGGATTATGCTTTAACCCATCAACAATACCCTGGGCAACATTAGTCGCTACCGTAATGTTTTTCGCGCTGGTATAGCTGCGCCACATCGGACCGAACAACCCTAACACCATGGTGAAACTGATGGCGATCAGCAGTAAGGCGGCCAGAATCTCGAGTAAAATCAGCCCCTGTTGACTGCTGAAAATCAGAAAAAGAGCGTTTCTCACCGCCAATCCGTTCCTCCTTTCATGGAATAATATCTCCATTCCAGGATTCCTGCTTCGTCAACCGGGTGCTCGTAGACCGGCTTTTTCCGTTCCGCCGCATTGCCGAAACTATTGACTATTGGGTAGCATGGTTGCAGGACACTTTGCCATTAGTAATTGAGTAGGTAGCCGTGCTTTTCACCGGGCAGGAGGGTACCTCCTCGATGTAAGGGCCGGCCCATCCCGGTGCGCTGCTGCTTTTCAGTTCAGTCAAGGAGGAAGGGTAACTCCCCACATCCAGGTAATAGCGATCCACCTCGGCCTGCAGCATTTTGACGTTGGCCGAACAGCCCTTTGCTTTGGACTCCTCAACCCCTTTGAACACCTTGGGCAGCATCAAACCACTGAGCATGGTCAGCACCACCACGACCGCCAATATCTCCACCAAGGTGAACCCTGATATGCTTTTAACTAATGTTCTCACCTCACTCATCACACCACCCCCCTCCTATTGGATCAACTCCAGGGCCTCAAACATCGGCCAGAACATGCTTATCGCCACAAACCCCACCACCACCGAAAGGAGCAGAATCAAGCCTGGTTCAACCAGCCCAATCATGCTTTCAAGCCAGTACTCGGCCTCCCCTTCGTAGTAAGCCGCCAGCAGGGAGAACATCTCCTCCAGTGACCCGCTCTCTTCCCCAACTGCAGCCAGCTGTGCCACCATTGGGGGAAAAATCACCGATTCACTCAAGGGTTGACGCAAATCTTCTCCCGCCGCAATCCGCTCCTCCAGGCGCCTGATTTCCCGGGCAACGGCCCGATTACCAACGCTTTCCGCCACCACCCGCAAGCCAACTGAAAGGCCGACCCCCGCCCCAATCAACAGGTGGAGCAGCTGACAGAACCTGGCGACCAGCAGCTGACGGTTCACCCAGCCGATCAGTGGGAACCGCAACCAGATCTGATCCCACCAAAGTTGAAAGGGAGGACATATCTTGCGGAGCAGACCCGCGAATAAACCAGTCGTCAAACCAACCCCGCCAATTATAGCCAGATAAGTCCGAGTTAAATCCCCCAGTCGCATCAGCAACCGGGTTGGCCAGGGTAATGTCGCGCCAACGGAATGAAACACGCTGGCAAAATTGGGTATAACTACCGTCAGGAGAAAAATCACAACCAATATGGCAAACAGGCTAAGCAGCCCGGGATAAATTGTGGCCGTCAACAGCTTCTGTTTAACTCTCAAGCTGCGCTCCAGGTAGCGAGCCACTTGCGCAAACACCTGGTCCACTCGCCCCGTTACTTCACCGGCCCGCACCATCTGGGCCAGGAAACTGGGGAAAACCGCCGGATAACCGGCCAGAGCCTCACTCAGTTCCGCTCCGTCGTGAACCCGCTGGCGGATCTCGATGACGATCCGCCGCAGATGACGATGCACGGTCTGTTTTTCTACGGTGGCCAGGGCCGAAAGAAGCGGGACACCCGCCTGCAGCAGGGTGCTCAACTGTCTACACAGCACTGCCACGTCCCGACCGGAAACCAGTGGAGACCAATGCCATGACCCCGATTGCCTTGCGAAAAATGCTTTCAAGGGACTAATTGGGATTTCCACCAGGTCGGTGACTACGTAGCCACTTTCCAGTAACCGCCGCAACGTCTTCAGGCGGTCGTCGGCCTCTACACAACCCCGGATAAGCTGACCCGACTGGTCACGCAAGCAGTAGCGGAAACGAGGTGTCATGTACTTTGCATCCCCCGGACGGTTTTAATTACTTCCGCCAGCGAAGTTAGTCCCAACTCCGCCTTACAAAGTCCATCCTCCCAGAGCGTAGTCATCCCCGCCGCAATAGCCGCCTGATTAATCTGGTCCTCACTGGCCTTGCGGATTACCAGATCCTGCAGATCGCGGTTCATCACCAGCACTTCCTGAATAGCTAACCTTCCACGGTAACCCGTACCCTGACAGTAGGGACAACCCTGGCCCAGATAAAAAGTGCCGTCGGCATTCAGGTTATATTTCTCGATGATCCCGGACGAGATTTCCTGTCGTTCCCGACATTCGCCACAAATTGTTCGCACCAGGCGTTGATTAACTACACCGCGCATCGCTGAAGCGATGAGAAAAGGCTCAATCCCCATTTCCAGGAGCCGGACCACCGCTCCCGGCGCGCTGTTGGCGTGTAAAGTACTGAGCACCAGGTGCCCGGTCAAAGCCGCTTCCACCGCTAGGTCAGCAGTTTCCCGGTCCCGAATCTCACCGACCATGATCACGTCCGGGTCCTGTCGCAGGATCGACCGCAGGCCATTGGCAAAAGAAAACCCCGCCTTTTGATTAACCTGCGCTTGATTGATCCCGGGCAGGGTGTATTCAACCGGGTCCTCAATCGTCACGATATTCTTTTCTGTCGAACTAAGGTGGTTCAAGATCGCATACAACGTGGTTGTCTTTCCGCTCCCGGTCGGGCCAGTCAATAAAATAATGCCGTGCGGTCGGTTGATTAGTTCAAGAAATCGTTGAAAATTATTCGGCAAAAACGACAATTCGCCGATTTTCAGCAATCCTAAACTCTTATCCAGAATGCGCAGGACTACTTTCTCCCCAAAAATAGTCGGTAGAGTCGAAACCCGGCAGTCAATAACCCGGCCGTCAATACTATGCCGCAGGCGCCCATCCTGCGGCAGCCTTTTTTCAGCAATGTCCAGATTCGCCATGATCTTCAGCCGCGAAACCACCGCCGCCTGGTGCTGCTTGGGCAAAGTCAGAAGTTCAAACAAAATACCGTCTGTACGATAACGCACCCGAATATCGGCCTCCTGGGGTTCAACATGGAGGTCACTCGCTCGCCGGTTCACGGCCTGCCCGATGATCCAGTTGACCAACCGGACGACTGGCGCTTCCTGAACCAGTTCCAACAGGCGCACTGCCGGGATATCTTCATCGCCACTAGAAGGAACAGTTTTCACGTCGGCCAGCAGTTCAGAAAAAGTATCAGCTGGGCCATAATGCTGCTCAATCGCCGCGATGATTTCACTCTCCATCGCCAGGACGGGAGTAATTTCCAACCCAGTACACAGCCGTACGTCCTCAATAGCCATCACATTCATCGGTTCGACCATCGCCAGGGTCAGACGCGAACCCACTCGCTCGATCGGCAGCACCAGATAGCGCTCAGCCAGGTGCCGGGGAATCAGTCGGGGTACATTGGGATCAATTTCACTATTAGGCAATTTTATCTGGGAAATACCCAGGTAGTGCTCAAGGGTATTCAGTAAGTCGCTTTCTTTCAGGTAACCCAGCTGAACTAATAGCCGGCCCAGTTGTTGACCTGTATTTTTTTGTACCCGCAGAGCTTCTTTCAGTTGACCTTCCGTGATCAGGCCCGTCTCACATAGGACCTGCCCCAGTAACTTCTTGCTCAGTTCGTTCATCTTTATCACCAAAGTGATTCTATATTCGCGTAATATATTGTAAATTCCTGCCATACCCTGTTAAAATTTTGTAAATTTGACAAAAAAGCCTTGCCACAAGGGGTAAGGCTCGCTTTAAGCCAAGTTTGATTTATTTTTTCGTGCCCGTGCCGTAGAACAGAACGGTTATATCAGCGGTCAGTGGTTGGGCCTCCGTTGGTTTCACGCCCAGACTGGTTTTGCTTTGGGCTTTGGCCGCGCTTCCCTGTTTCGGCACCTCCGGTTGAATGCTGAAGGTGCGAATACCCATCAGGTTAGGCAAGCCTTCCATCGTCCGTAAAAAACCTACGATCTGGCTGTACGTCCCGGCGACGACAACGCGCACGGGAAGCTCTAGATACTCCTGCTTATCCACACTGGCCAGAGGCTGGTAAACCTGGAGTCTGACCCCGTTTTGCCGGGCACAGCCCTCCAACCGGAGCAAAACCTTCCCCGCCTCCAGTTTGTTAGGGAAATTTACCACCAGCGCCTGCAGCTTCCGGTGGGCTGCTTGATTCTGCGTTTCGTATAAGGGCAGGTCAGCCGCCATTTTCTCCGCCTGAGCCAGCTGGGCCTGCTGGGCAGCCAGGGTCTGGCGAGTCGAAAAAAACTTGTTCACCGCACCACCCAGCCAGAAGCAGTAAACCAAAGCCCCCGCCGCTACTACCAGCAGGAGGCCAAGCAATATTTTTTCCCGTTTGGCCAATTTGAATCTGGTCACGGCCGTCCAGCCCCCCTCCCATTCGGCGGAATTGAACCAGCCGCCGTTTTAGCCTGATCAGCCGTTAAATTAGCTACCCGGGAGCAAACAATCTCAAAGTAGACTACCTGACGTTGGTCCAAGGTTTCTTCCTGCGCTATTTTCAAAGCCGCTTCATTCACCAGCGGCCCGGTCGACAAGCTCAGCAGATACTCGCCGACAGAAG
Source organism: Bacillota bacterium (assembly GCA_013178045.1). Classification (NCBI taxonomy): domain Bacteria; kingdom Bacillati; phylum Bacillota; species Bacillota bacterium. The sequence goes on along the minus strand of JABLXP010000002.1, from coordinate 13,902 downwards.
TAAACGAGGCCGCGTACCCCTTTATCTCAAGCACCCCTTTATCATTCAGGGCAATTTCAGTCAACCAAATCTCCCGGGGCATCTTGGTTTTGACCTCAGTGAGGACCTTCGGCCAAACCTGACGGTTGTCCATCAACTTTTGAAAAAAGGTCACTTTTTCTTCTGTCTGCACCCGGTCCTTTTCCAGGGCCTCGATCTTCGCCAGCGTCGGCGCCAGGGCCTGCAGCCTGGCATTGACAGCGTTTAACTGAGCAGTCTGGTCCAGGACTTGCCTTCCCGCCCAAACACAAAAGCCGCCCGCCCCGACCAGGAAAATAAGCACCACGGTGACCAGCAGGAACCGCCGGAGCGACCGCCGCCAATCGTACTCGTAAACGCCGCGCAGCCGTTCCGGTAATAGGTTAATGCGGGGCATCATCCGATCACCTCACGCAGCCCCAAACCGAGCGCAACCGCGGTGGCTGGAGCGATCTTCTGGGCCTCTTTGCGCTGTCGGATCGGCAGATCATCGTCGTATGACAGCAAGGGATTTCCCACTTTAACTGGCAGTCCCAATTCCCTTTCTAAGTACGTATCCAGACCAGTCAGACTGGCTGTTCCGCCGCATAAAATGATCTTTTGCACCCCTTCATCCCGGGCTTGCACCCGGTAATAGTCCAGGGAACGCCGCACCTCGTAGGCAAGGTCAGACAGGGTATTTTCAATGGCTACGCGAATTTGGGTTGACAGCACCGCCTCATCCCCGGCTAACCCGGTGGGCTGGGCCACTCGCCCTGACCGCTTCTCATTTTCTGCCCGGGTGAAGTCCCAGCCAAATGTCTGCATCAGGTTTTCGGTGATGGTGTTCCCTCCCCAGGACAACACACGGCTGAACTGAAGCTGTTTGTTGCGGCAGATCACCAGATTCGTAATGGTCGCTCCCAGGTCCAGGCAGGCCAGACAAAAGATGTCCGGGGTCGCCTCTGGGCTGCTGAACTTACCCATACCGCCAACAGACCGCCAGAGCGCCAGGGGCTCAATTTCAAGCGCTACCGGTCGGAGCCCTGCCCCGAGCAAAACCTGGCAGTAGGTCTCCACCACCGCCCGGGCCACCGCCACCAGCATGATCTGTTTCTGCCGCACCCCTTCGGCCAAAACTTCACCCAGCTCCAGGTAATCAAGAATCAGCTCATTTATCGGTACCGGGATGTATTTCTCCGCCTCGAAGCGCAAGGCCGTCTGCAATTCCTTCGTCGGCATCACCGGCACCTTGATCAGCCGGGTGATAACGTTTTTCCCCCCGATTGATCCGACCACCCGCTTGGTTTTAATTCCCGCCGTAACCAGCAGGTGACGCAAATGTTCAGCGAGTTCCCGCGGCTGCACGATCTGGCCATCAAGAATCGCCCCCCCTGGTGTCGGCGCCACCTCAACCTTGAGCAGGCGAGGCCATCGACGACCTTTCTTGATCTCGACGATTTTAATCTGACTGCTCCCGATGTCCAAACCTAGAATTGAGCTTTGTCCAAAAAACATCCTGCTGGTCCTCCAGTTGCTACGTAGTTAATCCCCGGCTGTTCAAATTGATCAATATTTTTGGTCAGCAGATATCAGAATTCAGAAGATTTTAGAATAAGGAAAGATACCAGCGAACAACCCCCTGCCCCCATAACATGGCGATAAATGTCCCCACCGCCAGAAATGGCCCGAAAGGGATCAGGTCTTTTCTCGACTTTATTTTCGTGACCAGCAGCAAAATTCCTGCCAGACCACCCACCACGAACGCCAAAAATACCGCCAGGATCGCCTGGGGCCAGCCCAGCCACGCCCCGATCATCGCCGCCAGCTTGATGTCTCCCCCACCCATACCGCCCCGGCTGACCACCGCGACAAGCAGGAGGCTGCCTCCCGCCACGAGCAAGCCTACCAGGGCAGACCGCCAGCCAACGCCCGGGGTCAAAGCGCTGAAAGCAAAGCCCACCATCAGTCCCGAAATAGTCAGCTTATCTGGCAACAAGCAGTGCTCAAGATCGATCATCGTCAGCACAAGCAAAAACGAAGCCAGGACAAGCTGCTCCAGCAGGGACCAGGTTAATCCCTGGCGGGCAAATAAAAGCAAAAAAATAAGGCCGGTCAACAACTCTACCGCCGGGTAACGCCACGAAACCGGTTCTCCACAATAATGGCACCGGCCGCGCAGCCACAGCCAGCTGATAACTGGTACCAGTTCCCACGGTTTCAGCCTGGTCTGGCAGTAGGGGCAGTGGGAGGGCGGGAACACGATAGACTCCCCCCGCGGGAGGCGGTAGATGCAGACATTGAGAAAACTGCCGATGATCAGGCCGAGGAGGAAGATGAAGATATAGTTGAGATAATTTGGATAGTCAAGCCAATTGGGCATAGTAACGCTCCTGGTAGCAGTTATGTTATTATAAATTAACTCCTTCTTAAAAAGAATGGTTTAAAGCAGGGCTTGTACCCTGCTTTGTTTGAATCTGATTGGTTTAGCAATTAACTATTATTTATTCATTAACCGCTAAAAATTTAGTCTAGAAACTTAGAACATGGTCTCCCTTTGTTACGCCCTTATTATGCATAACATACCAGTCATCCTCGCGTTCACTGGCAGTACTACACAAACCATCCGGGCCGTAACTATAAACTATATATTGCTTTCTATTGGTATCCGCTACATATTGGTAATCATGACCCCACGGATCTACAAGCGCAGTTCCAGATGCACCTTTCAGATATGTTCCATTCAGTTCTGACCAAATGCTACCAGTTGCTGGGTATTTGCTGTTGGGTTGAGCAGCCTGATACCGCTCCAGCGCATCGGCGATCATCTTCAGGTCAGCCTGGACCCGGCTCTCCTTCGCCTTGTCCGTGGCGTTCACAAACTGGGGCACGGCGATAGCCGCTAAAATCCCGATGATCACCGCCACGATCATCAGTTCCACCAGGGTGAAGCCCTTTTCCTCCCGGCAGCGGGCAAAAATATTGGCCAATTTCCGAATCATCATTGCACCCCCTTTCCTCCTAAAATTTACTGGTGTTGATAATTCCAAATTGGCCGGTTGCACCACTGGCTCCTCTCCACCCCAGGTGCCCAGGTGATGGGTGAAGTTTCCTCGCCGCCAATTTTTCCTTTTTTCAAATCCCCTCAGATTCAACTTTCCCAATCCAGCCTCATTAATTTTATGATTGATACTTATTGATATTCTAATATACTTTAATAATTAATACGCAAATAAAATTAATATGCTGTGTATGTATGTATATGTGTAATGTATGTATATGTGTATAAGTATATAATTAATGCTCTGTAATTTTAATTAATCATAAATTTCCGACTTTGTAAAGTACTTTTTGCCAAAATCACCCGCATTTTATCCTGTTTCTTGCGACAGTCGCCGGTTACTTCACCGCACCGATCAGGTTGAACATCGGCAGCAGGAGCGAAATGATCATGAAGCCGATGATCCCACCGAGGCCGACAATCAGCAGCGGCTCGATCATCGAGGCCAGCCGGCTGGCCAGGGCATCAACCTCGCGGTCGTAAAAATCACTGATCCGCTCCAGGAGGGCATCAAGTTCGCCGCTTTCTTCCCCCACCTTGATCATCTGGATTGCCAGCGGAGGAAAAACCCAGCAACTGGCCAGCGGTTCGGCGATGCCAAAACCGTCGCGCACGTTCTCCTGGGCGGCCTGGATGGCCCGGTCCACCGTTTTATTACCGGTAGTCCGCCTGACCACCTCCAGGGCCGGCAGGATGGGCACACCGCTGCGCAGGAGGGTGCCCAGGGTCCGGGTAAACCGGGAAACCAGGAGCTTCTGCTGCAGTTGCCCCAGCACCGGCAGACGCAGAATCAATTCATCCCACCGGGCCTGGCCGCGCTGACTGCGGCTGTACCGGTACCCCGCCAACACCACGCCCGCAATTAAACCGAGTAGGGGTAGCCAGTATTGCTGCACCAAACGGCTGAAGCCCAAAACCAGTCTGGTGGGCAGCGGTAACGCTGTGCCCAGCCCAGTCAGCATGGTGGCAAAAGTAGGCAAAACAAAGCCGGTCATAAAACCGATCGCCAGGAGCGCTACCACCAGCACAATCGCGGGATAAGTCATCGCCGATTTAACCTTCTCGTTCAAGTCGTACTCCTTTTCGTAATGGCTGGCCAGCCGCTCCAGCACACTGTCCAGGACGCCCCCAACCTCACCCGCTTCCACCATATGCACAAACAGCGGCGGGAAGACCCGGGGAAATTTGCCCAGCGATTCCGCCAGGGTTCGGCCGGCTTCCAGTTCATGGATCACCCCGCGGACCGTTTCCCGCAGGGTGCTGTTCGGTAACTGCTGGGCCTGGAGCTGCAGGCCGGTCAACAGCGGGACGCCCGTGTTGAGCAGGGTAGCCAGCTGACGGCAGAACAAAGCCAGCTCCTTTGTCTTGACCCGGGGTTGCAGGTATTGCTTGAAATCAATTTCCCGGATATCGATCTCCCACAGGCGCCGCGGCTTTTCCCGGATGTCCACGATGAAATAATCGCTGGCCAGCAAGCGCTCGACGACATCCTGCCAGCTCGGTGCTTCAAAGCTCCCGGTAAACGGCTGGCCGGCGCGGTCGCGCACCTTGTAGACGTATTGCGGGGCCACTGTTCACCACGCTCCTTGCTCAGAATGGCGGCCGGGGTGAAAGCAGACTCGTCAAGGCATCAAGATTATTGGTCCGCAGCATCGCTTCCTCGCGCGTCACCAGGCCGCTCTGCACCAAATTGCGCAGCGCCTGTTCCATTGTCTGCATCCCCAATTTTCCGCCGGTCTGCAGGCTGGAAATGATCTGGTGGGTCTTCCCTTCCCGAATCAAGTTTCTGATGGCCGGGGTCACCAGCATGATTTCCAGCGCGGCCACCCGTCCCCGGCCATCCGCCCGGGGCAATAGTTGCTGGGCCACCACCCCCTGCAGCGTGGCCGCCAGTTGGACCCGGATCTGCTGCTGCTGGTTGGGCGGAAAAACATCGATGATCCGGTCAATCGTCTGCGCCGCATCCACCGTATGCAGGGTCGCCAGGACCAAATGTCCCGTCTCTGCTGCCGTTATCGCCGTCGCGATCGTTTCCAGGTCGCGCATCTCGCCGACCAGGATCACGTCGGGGTCCTGACGCAACGCCGCCCGCAGTCCCTGAGCGAACGACGGGGTATCCAGCCCGATTTCCCGCTGGTTGATAACGCACTTTTTGTGCCGGTGCAGATACTCAATCGGGTCTTCCAGAGTGATAATATGCCCGCTACGTTCGGTGTTGATCTGCTCTATCATCGCCGCCAGGGTGGTTGATTTGCCGCTGCCCGTCGGACCGGTGACCAGCACCAGGCCCTTGGGCCTCCTGGTCAACGTCTTTAACACCTCGGGCAGACCCAGTTCTGCTAAAGTCGGAACCCGGTACGGAATCAGCCGAATGGCCAGCCCGGTACAGCCCCGCTGTTTGTACACATTCACCCGAAACCGCCCCCGCTGGGGCAGGGAATAGGAAAAATCCACCTGGCCATCCTGGTTGAACTTTTCCCGCAGTTTGGGCGTAAACAACTGGTTCGCCAGCTCGGCCGTGTGTTCCGGTGTTAACGCCTCACTCTCAATAGGCGTGAGGTGCCCATCAATGCGCAGCACCGGCGGCACACCCACCGTCAGGTGCAGGTCGGAAGCGTTTTGGGCAATGACCATCTCTAATAAGTGCTGAATCAACATCTTGCCCTCCTCAGTTGAACTCGCCACTGGCCACCCGAATCACTTCCTGCAAAGTAGTTAGCCCATCCATCGCCTTCTTAAAGCCATCATCCCAGAGTGTGACCATCCCGCGGCTCACCGCTGCCTCCCGAATGGTCTCGGTTGGGGCTTTCTCGATAATCAGTTGCCGCTCGCGGCTACCCAGGACCAGCACCTCGTGAATCGCCATCCGTCCCCGGTAGCCCGTCTGGTTGCAGTACCCACACCCACGACCGCGGTACAAAGTCACTGGCTTATCGGTGGGTAAATTGACGAAGACTCGTTCCGGGGCATCCGGCGGCAGTTCGTAAGGGGTCCGGCATTGAGGACAGATCATCCGCACCAGCCGCTGAGCAACCACCCCGGTCAAGGAAGAAGCTACCAGGAACGGCTCAATTCCCATATCCAACAGGCGGGTAACGGCGCCGGCCACATCGTTCGTGTGCAAGGTGCTGAAAACCAGGTGGCCGGTGGTCGCCGCCCGCACGGCGATCTCCGCCGTTTCGCTGTCCCGAATCTCCCCCACCATGATCACATCGGGGTCCTGCCGCAAGATCGACCGCAGACCCGCGGCAAAATCCAGACCAACTTTTGGGAGAACCTGGATCTGGTTAATTCCCGGCAGGATGTACTCAACCGGGTCCTCAATGGTGATGATATTTTTCTCAGGACTGTTGATTTCACTTAGGGCCGCGTATAAGGTCGTAGTCTTCCCGCTGCCGGTCGGACCGGTGAGCAGGATCATCCCATACGATTGTTTGATCAGGCGGTTAAATTTTTGTAAATTACTTTGCTCGAATCCCAGCTGATTGAGTTTCAACAGCAGGTTGCTCTTGTCCAGGATGCGGATCGCGATCTTCTCACCAAATACAGTCGGGATCGAGGAAACCCGCAGGTCCACCGTCCGATTCCCCACCCTGACCTGAATGCGGCCGTCCTGCGGGAGCCGCTTTTCGGAAATGTCCATCCTGGCCATGATCTTGAGGCGGGAAATTAATGACGCATGAGTCTGCCGGGGTAGGTCCATCACATCGCGCAGGACACCATCGCTCCGGTAACGCACGCGCACTTTTCCCTCATGGGCTTCAAGATGAATATCGCTGACCTTTTCGCTAATGGCCTGCTGAATAATGGTGTTGACCGCCCGCACGATCGGGGCTTCGTCATCTAACCCCTCGGCGCTGTTGAGGGCGTACACTTCCACTGGCCGGGCGTCTTCTGCGGCGACAAAATTTTTCAGTACCCGGCCCACGTCATCACCCAGGCCAAAATACCGCTTGATGGCCGCGTCTACCTCTTCCTCCGTGGCAATCACCGGCTCGATCTCACAGCCAGTCGCCAGACGCAGGTCATCAATGGCCACCACGTTTAAGGGATCAACCATGGCGACCGTCAGGCGGTTCTGGTTTTTCTTCAGGGCGATGACCTTGTGCCGGCGGACAAGCTGTTCCGGCAGGCTGGTCACCAGCTGTGGGTCAAGGTGATAGCGGTGCAAGGCCACCTGGGGTATGCCCAGCTGGAATTCCAGGACCTCATTGATCTGCTGTTCAGTCACATATCCCAGTTTGACCAGCACTTTTCCCAGCCGCTCTCCCGTCTGCTGCTGGACCTGGAGGGCTTCCTCCAGTTCTTCTGGCTTGATCAAACCGGCTTCTTTCAGGATCTCTCCGAGCAGTTTCCGCCTCAAGAGTCTATCACCCCGAATTTCTTTACGTAAATAATAATTCTTCTCCCTTTAATCGCCTTTTCCTGCTGAGCTTTATGAAATTATCCAACAACCGAACAAACCCGCGTCAGGGCCGCCATCAAGGCGGCTTCTGGCAGACCCCCCACCACTTCCACCCGTCCCAAATGATGCGGTAAAACAAAGCGGATCTGGCCGCTGGCGATTTTTTTGTCGTGTTCCAGAGCGCGGCGGAGGACAGCCGGTTCAAGCTCAGGTACAGCGGTGGGCAATCCAGTCCTTCTCAATAAGCCAATCAACCGCGTGGTCTCTTTGCTACTCCACCGGCCCAGGTCCTCTGCCAGGTAGGCCGCCGCCGCCATGCCCACGGCGACAGCTTCGCCGTGCCGATATTTCTGATAGCCCGTGACTGTTTCGACGGCGTGGCCGACGGTGTGGCCAAAGTTCAAGATCGCCCGCAAGCCATGTTCACGTTCATCCCGTTCCACCACTTGCGCCTTGATGGCACACGAACGCCGGACAACCTCCAATAATTCAGCAGGACGTTTGTTCAGGATCGCGGGTAAATGGTCCTCTAAAAAAATAAAAAAGTCTTCGTCCCAGATCACCCCGTATTTGATTACTTCGGCCAGCCCCGCCTGCAACTCACGCGGCGGCAGGGTATTCAGAGTATTTAGGTCAGCAACCACCAGCCGGGGTTGATAAAAAGCGCCGATCAGGTTTTTCCCCCGTTGATGGTTGATCGCCACCTTTCCTCCTACACTGCTGTCTACCTGGGCCAGTAAGGTGGTCGGGACCTGCACAAAGTTGACGCCCCGCTGATAGGTGGCCGCGATGAAGCCGGCCAGATCGCCAACCACTCCGCCGCCCAAGGCCACCACCACCGAGTCCCGGGCAAACTGCGCCTCCACCAGCCGGTCATACAGAGAACCAGCGACCGTCAGACTTTTAGCTTCTTCCCCGTCTGGTACCAGGACGGTCACCACCTGGAATCCCGCCTGCGCCAGGCTGTCCACCACCGGTTGGCCGTACAGTTCCGCCACGGTGGGGTTACTGACCACCAGGATCTGCCGGCCGGTGACCAGGGGTTGGAGAAATTTTCCCAGGTCACCGAGCAGGCCCTGTCCGAGCAAAATCTCGTAACTGGAAGGCCCCAGGTTAAGGGGTAGACTGATCATTCTGTCCACCACCTTGTCTGAGATAGTCGATGATCTGTTGGACCAATTCCTCCACACTGGCGTGGGTAGTGTCAAGGTAGTAGTCGGCCACCTGGTAAAGGCCGTTCCGCTCCCGCAAGAGCTCTTCGATCCGTTTCAATGACTTGTCTTTTTTCAGTAGTGGACGGTTATTCCGCCGTTTAACCCGCTCGTGAATCACTGCCGGGTCGGCAGTCAGACAGATCACCACCCCGGCTGACCGCAGCAGTTCGACATTCTCCCGCCGCAGGACAACTCCACCCCCGGCAGCAATCACGCAGTTGGTCTCCTCCACCACCTTGCGGATCACCAAAGCCTCTTCCGAACGGAAGCGGGTTTCCCCGTATTTGGCAAAAACCTGCGCCACCGTTAACCCGGTGGCTTTTTCCACCTCTTTATCCGTATCAATAAACTTCTTACCCAGTTCCTTCGCCAGGCGCCGTCCTACGGCGGTCTTTCCCGTTCCCATAAAACCGATCAGAACGATATTGTCATTCATGCGTCACACCTGCCTCAGATAGTCACGGTATTTTCCCCAGCTTTCTGCAAGCTCAGCCAGGGTATCATGGGAAAATTTTTCCACCACGGCTTGCGCGATTTCCCAGGCTACCACCGCTTCCCCAACCACACTGGCTGCCGGCACGGCACAAACGTCCGACCGTTCGAAGGCCGCCTCCTGCGGCTCTTTTGTGACCAGGTCCACGCTGCGCAGCGGCTTAACCAGGGTCGGAATCGGCTTCATGGCTGCCCGGAGCACCACCGGTTCCCCGTTGGTCATCCCTCCCTCGAGCCCGCCGGCTCGATTCGTTTCGCGGTAGAAGCCACGCTCCGGCGAGTAAAAAATCTCGTCATGAACAGCCGAACCGTGAAGTTGGGCCGCCCGAAACCCCAGGCCGACTTCCACCCCTTTTACACCGGGAATGCTCATGAGGGCCCCAGCCAGCCTCCCGTCCAAGCGCCGGTCCCAGTGCACATGGCTGCCCAAACCCATCGGCAAGCCAAACACCACCACTTCAAACAAACCGCCTACGGTGTCCCCCGCCGCTTTAGCGGCGTCGATCTCCACCATCATCCGCTGGCTGGCCTCGGCATCGGGACAGTAAACCGGTGACAGCCGCGCCTGTTTGATCAGTGTCGGGGTATATTCGCTCACCGCATAATCAACCCCGCCTATGCGGACAACCCAACCCGCAACAGCAATCTCCAGCGTCGCCAACAGCTGACGGGCAACACTGCCTACCGCGACCCGGGCCGCAGTTTCCCGCGCACTGGCCCTTTCCAGGATATTCCGGATATCAGCCTGCCGGTACTTTACCGCTCCGCTCAAATCAGCATGACCAGGTCGGGGCCGACTGACCACCCGCTCTTCCAACCGGGCACCGGTTTCAGGAGCCATGATCTCGGCCCAGTTCGGCCAGTCTCGATTAGTGATCAACAAAGTAATCGGGCTGCCCAGGGTCCGCCCCCCGCGTACTCCAGACAAGATCTGCACCTGGTCCTGCTCAATGCACATCCGCCCACCACGGCCGTATCCCCCCTGACGGCGGGTTAACTGCTCGTTGATTTCTGCCGTAGATATAGGCAGACCAGCTGGCATTCCTTCAATGATGGCTGTTAAGCATGGGCCGTGGGACTCGCCAGCGGTTAAGAAACGCAACACTGACTTCACCCTTTCTATACACTAGTCGTTATGTTCCTTCCACGTCATCAGCAGTTTTCCCTTCCTGGACAGATAAATTCCTCTCTCCTCGCCGTTTAAATCTGCTTAGGGAGGAGTATCAGACAGGCGCACGCGACCGATCACTGGCGCGACCACCACGTACCGATATTGATTGTATTTGTTCTTCAGGGCGATCGTCCCGCCTACATTGGGAGTGCCTAAGGGATTGAAGATCAAGGTGAGCCGACCGAATTGATCTTTAGGCAGGGAAATATATGCGTATTCAATACCAGCATCCAGGGGAACATCGCGCAGCGTCGGCTGAAAAAGACGATACTTGTTGCCAAAGACAAAGAATTCGATTTGATGCGCTGTTCCTTCGGCGATCGCCGCCTGTCGTTCATGACGCAACTGCCAGACTAAAGCTTCCGCGCTCTTCTGTAGCTGATAGTCAGCCAAGCCATGAACAAACCTGGGGGCGACTAAAAGAAAAATTAAACTGCTGATCAAGAGCACAGCAGTTACTTCAATAAAGGTATAGCCCATTTCAGTTGACCTGGTCGGGCCAAGCATGTACATCTCCTCGTTTCACTAGCGTTCAGTAAACTCTGGTTCTGCTCCCTTTCTGGCCTGAAACTTATCCCGCAGGAATTCAAGCAGGCTCTTACTCTGCTCCACGGCCAGGCGCTCTTCGATCGCCGTCTTTTCGTTCCGTAGCAACTCCAGCTGACGGGCCAGGTGGCGGCTCTCTTCCCGGGCAGCCTGCAGTTCCTGCATGATTGCCGAAAACATGAAGAAAATCGTGGTCTTCAGATTATTTTCTACCCCCAGGGCACTAGCTAAAGACCGGTCAAGCTCCAGCCGCCGCTTTGCCCCCTTGATCGTGTATTGCTCGGTTTGTAGCAACTCTTTAATCTGGGTCAATATCTCTAAATGTTGCTGGTTGTAGCGACGCCGCTTTCCCTTGGTATTTATATGCAGATATTCGGCAAACTCCTTCTCCCAAAACCGCAGGGTGCTCGGCTCAACCTGCAGGATTTGACTCATTTGCTGAATCGTTAAGGTTTCTGTCTTCTTTTCAACCGGTTTAATCGTTCTTCTAACCCGCGCATTGCTACCACTCTGACCGTCTGCTTTCCCAGTCGACTGCTCGCTCATATCTGCTCACTCCCCACAAATATAAAGCCTCAATTCTACTTCCACCCGGGGAGGAGAATTCCTTCCCATCTGCTGGATTTTTTTCCAACAAATTCATTCATGTTCCGACGGAATTCACTTCTTTCCCCGCCGCTAGCCAAGGTGTTCGAGGACAGCAGCACGCATCACCTCGACGGGAGCTGGCTGACCAAGCCACAGTTCAAAGGCCGCTGCTCCCTGGTAAACCAGCATCCCCCAGCCCGGCAAAACCCGGCACCCGCGCTGTTGGGCTGCCTTGATTAACGAGGTTTCCCGCGGTCGGTAGACAAGGTCACAAACCAGTAGTCCCTGGTGTAACAGTTCCGGTGGTACCAGTGGCGGCACGTCGGCGTGGGGATGCATCCCGACTGCAGAGGCATGTACCAGAATCTGCGCCTGCTCCAAGACCGGTTTTAGTTTTACCGGCGACAGTTCGACTATTTCCACGGAAACTCCTGAATTGTCCTGGATATCTTGCGCTACCCTGGCCGCTCGTTCTATGGTGCGATTCGCGATGTAGATCAACCTGGCCCCGCTGCGTCCCAAAGCGACACCAACCCCGCGGGCCGCTCCGCCCGCTCCCACCAAGACAATAGTTTTCTTTTGGGGAGAAAGGCCAGTTTCCTCCTGCATTGAGCGAATAAACCCGAGGCCATCGGTATTGTGTCCCACCAGTCGCCCGCGCTGATGATGGATGGTGTTCACAGCCCCGGCGGCCTGAGCATCCTCGGTCACCTCATCCAGATAATCCATGACCTTTTCTTTGTGGGGAATAGTCACATTGGCCCCCAGCATCCCGAGCGCCCGAATGGCTTCCACGGCTGCAGCTAAATTGGCCGGCTGGACAGAAAAAGGCAAATAGACGCAGTCTAAACCCAAATGCGTAAAAGCACGGTTGTGCATCACTGCCGACAGGGAATGTTCAACCGGATAGCCGAGCAGACCAAGCAGCCGGGTATTGGCGGTTAGCGATAGCAATTCCTGGTTTCTCTCCTTTCCAAAATAACGTACCATCAAAATTTATTCAACCTTTGTCCCTGATAATTCCAATGTAGCAAAAAATCAGACCTTTGCAATCACCTAAACTTATTTTCATTACTGGTTGTGCCTTGCTGGCATGGATGGTTTTTCAGGAAATGGCGGATTATTAAACCTTCAATCACGCGCATAAGCCTGGTCCCAATAAATTCACGTCGACTGATCGGGGCCACCAGAATCGTCAACAGACCAAGTCGGTTTCCGCCCAGCACATCGGTAAAGATCTGGTCCCCGATCACCGCCGTCTCGTCCGGACTCGTCCCGAGAATCACCATTGCCTGACGAAAGGCCCGACGGCGGGGCTTCGTCGCCTTGAAGATGTAGGGGATATCCAGCACCTGGGCCACCCTGGCTACCCGTTTCTCTTTATTATTAGAAACCAGACACACGCAAAACCCCCTGGTTTTTAAACGGGAAAACCAGGCCAGAACCTCCGGGCTAAGTCGGTCGTCTTGCCACTCGGTGATCGTATTATCGAGATCAATAATCAGGGCGCGAATCCCCTTCTTTTCTAGAGCATCCAGGGCTATCTCCGAGACAGAATTGACAAACATGTGCGGCTTAAGCAGCTGGTGCAAACCGAATCCCTCCTGTGGGACACGTTGTTTATTTATTGTATCTTATTCTACTGCGGTTTATTTAACAAAGCGTATGAGAATGTACGATCTCCAATAGTTACTTGCACCGCCTGATCATCGCTTAGAGCATGGACCGGGCAGATGTCAACGCAAACACTGCATTTGCTGTGGTCGCAAAGCTTCGGCCCGTTATATAATGGATCAGGTTCTAATTCCGCCTCCGTTAATATTGGCACCCAGCGGACCCGGGGACCAGCCTCTGGGGTCAGGGCGAGGCCGTTCCAACCAAACTCCGCTAGGCCGGCACAGACAGCAGCATGGCGATTCGACATTTCGCCCATCATCAGGTACTCGTCGCGCGGAATGCTGGAGGGTAAGAGGTAGGCTTTGACCTTAGCTTTTCTCTCAAGGTGCTGAGCAATCTTCATGGCCGCGAAATCAAGTCTCTCATTAAGCTTGTTGTAACCAAAAATCATGTAGGTAAAAATCCCGTGTCTAAGCCCCTCGTACGCTCGGTGGTTCGATTCAATCGCGCCTTCTGGAATACGTATCCCCAGCACAATCACCGATTTAGCCTCTGGCAGCAAGTCATTGGGGCGGCGGCCTTCGGGAGCGTTAGCCCAGCGGTCGACGGAGCCAACCCCAAAATAATCCATCTCGTTGGCAAAAGCGATTTCCCGCAGCTCACTCTTCAGGTTCATGGTTAGTTCCTGGTTCAAAAAACTTAACTGTTTTTAATCCAGTTAAGCGGCCTCCCCATGACCAGGCTTTACACCTCCGTTTGAAATATTTCCTGGGGTGACAGGGAGACCTCGGCCCCGGGAGTCCCACCCGGA